>JAJXZZ010000094.1 GCA_021779795.1 Acidobacteriota bacterium
GCGAGCGCAGCGAGTCGAAGGGTCGGCGGCTTGCCCTGAGCGAGCGCAGCGAGTCGAAGGGTCGGCGGCGCGCGGCTGGCATTCGTGATCAGTGGCTAGGGGCTAGTGGTCAGTGGCTAGTGGCTAGTGGCTAGTAAGCAGTTTGTCACGCGTGACACACTGACCACTAGCCACTAGCCACTACATGAGCCACTAGCCACTAGCCACTACATGAGCCACTAGCCACTTACCACTAGCCACTGACCACCGGCCACTGCCCGCTACGTCAGCTTGCTGATCATCGAGAACAGCGGCATGTACATCGCGATGACGATGCCGCCGACGACGAGGCCGAGGAAGCCGATCATGATCGGCTCCATGAGCGTCAGCAGGCCGGCCACGGCGGTGTCCACTTCCTCCTCGTAGAAGTCGGCGATCTTGCCGAGCATCGTGTCGAGGGCGCCGGTCGCCTCGCCGACGCCGATCATCTGCGTCACCATCGCCGGGAACACGCCGGTTTCCTTGAGCGGGCCCGACACGGTTTCGCCGCGCTCGATGCTCTTGCGCGTCTGCAGGATGCCGTCCTCGACGATGGCGTTGCCGGCCGTCCGGGCGGTGATGTCGAGGCCGTCGAGGATCGGGACGCCCGAGCTGATGAGCGTGGAGAGCGTCCGGCAGAAGCGCGCGACGGCGATCTTCCGCATGATCATCCCGAGGACCGGCATCCGCAGCACGGCCCGGTCCACGACGTGCCGCCCCTTGTCGGTGCGGTAGTACTGCCGGAACCCGAAGGCGCCCGCGACCAGGACGATGGCGATGAGCGGCAGGAAGCGGATCAGGGTGTTGCTCATCCAGATGACGACGCGCGTCGGCAGCGGCAGCTCGGCGCCGAGCCCGGCGAACATCGCGGCGAAGGTCGGGATGACCTTCCAGAGGATGATGGCCACCACGCCGGCGGCGATCGTGAGCACGGCGATCGGGTAGATCATCGCCGACTTGACCTGCTGCTTCAGCTTGACGTTCTTCTCGATGTAGACGGCCAGGCGCTTGAGGATGGTGTCGAGGATGCCGCCCGCCTCGCCGGCCGCGATCATGTTCGTGAAGAGGGCGTCGAACGTCTTCGGGTGCTTCTTCATCGCGTCGGCCAGCGACGCGCCGCTCTCGACGTCGGCCCGCGTCTCGAGGATGACCTTCGAGAAGTTCTTGTCCTCCTCCTGGTTGCCCAGGATGTCGAGGCACTGGACGAGCGGCAGGCCGGCGTCGATCATGACCGAGAACTGCCGCGTGAACACGGCCAGGTTCTTGGCGTCCACGCCGCGGTTCTTCGCCTTGCCGGCCCCGGCCTTGCCCTTGGACTCGGCCTTGGCCCTGGCCGGCACGATCTTCGTGACGAGCACCTGCTCCCGGCGCAAGGCCAGGGTGGCGGCTTCCATGGTGTCCGCCACGCGCTCGCCGCTCACCGTCTCGCCGCCGCGCGTCCGCCCGGTGTACTTGAAGGTCGCCATCGCGTCATCTCCCCTGTCTCGGCCGCCCTCGCGGCCCTACCGCTTGAAGGCCGATCCCGTCGGCCTGGTCACCGTCCCGCGGTGGAGCCCCGCGCCGGCCACGACGCCGACGCCGCGGTTCAGCATCTCGATGAGCTCGTCCCGGTGCGAGGAGGCGGCCAGCGCCGCGTCCATCGTGATCTGCCGGTTCATCACGAGCGAGGCCAGCGACTGGTTGAACGTCTGCATCCCGGCCTTCTCCTGCCCGGTCTGCATGGCCGAGTAGATCTGGTGGACCTTGTCCTCGCGGATCAGGTTCCGGATCGCGGAGGTCGGCACGAGGATCTCGGTGGCGACGACGCGGCCGGCCCCGTTGGCGCGCGGCAGCAGCGACTGGCAGACGATCCCCTCGAGCACCAGCGAGAGCTGCGTCCGGATCTGGCTCTGCTGGTGGGACGGGAAGATGTCGATGACGCGGTTGATCGTCTGCGAGGCCGAGTTGGTGTGCAGCGTCGCGAACGTGAGGTGGCCGGTCTCGGCGATCCGGAGCGCGGACTCGACGGTCTCGAGGTCGCGCATCTCGCCGATGAGCACGATGTCGGGGTCCTCGCGCAGGGCGGCCCGGAGCGCGGGCGAGAACGACTGCGTGTCGCTGTGCACCTCGCGCTGGTTGACCAGGCACCCCTTGTGCTGGTGGATGTACTCGATCGGGTCCTCGATGGTGAGGATGTGGTCGTGCCGCTCGCGGTTGATCTTGTCGAGCATCGCGGCCAGCGTGGTGGACTTGCCGCTGCCGGTCGGCCCGGTCACCAGGATGAGGCCGCGCGGCTTCTCGGCCAGCTTGACGAGCACGGGCGGCAGCCCCAGCTCGCCGATCTCCGGGATCCGCTCGGGGATGAGCCGGTAGACGCCCGCCACGGCGCCGCGCTGGCTGAAGACGTTACAGCGGAATCGGGCGAGGCCGCGGACGCCGAACGAGAAGTCCAGCTCGAGCGTCTCCTCGAAGCGCTTCTTCTGCGCGTCGGTGAGGACGCTGTAGATGAGCTGCTTCGTCTCGGGGGCCGACAGGTCCGGCATGGGCAGCCGCTGCAGCTTGCCGTCCACGCGCACCTGCGGCGGCGTGCCGGTCGTGACGTGCAGGTCGGACCCGCGCATGTCCAGCGTGGTCTTGAGCAGTTCGGGTAAGGTCGCCATAGGTTCAGCTCACCGTCTCCCTGAGCACTTCCTCGATCGTGGTCACCTGGTCCTTCACCTTGCGCAGGCCGCTCGCGCGCAGCGTCACCATGCCGCGCTCGATCGCCTTCCTCCGGAGGTCGAGGCCGCTGGCGCCGATCAGGATCTGCTCCTTGACCTCGTCGTCCACGTCCATGACCTCGTACAGCCCGACGCGCCCCTTGAACCCGGTGTAGCCGCACGCCTCGCAGCCGCGCCCCTTGACCGGCTGGACGGACTCGGCGTCCTCGGGGCCGAAGCCGATCGTCGCCAGCGTCTGGACCGGCACCGACACCGGCTCGGCGCACGCCCGGCACACGCGGCGCACGAGGCGCTGGGCGCAGATCAGGTTCACCGAGCTGGCCACCAGGAACGGCTCGATGCCCATGTTGATCATCCGGTTGATGGTGCTCGGCGCGTCGTTGGTGTGGAGCGTCGAGAGCACCAGGTGGCCGGTCAGCGCGGCCTTGATCCCGATCTCGGCCGTCTCGAAGTCGCGGATCTCGCCGACCAGGATGATGTTCGGGTCCTGGCGGAGGAAGGCTCGCAGGGCGGCGGCGAAGGTGAGGCCGATCCCCTCGCGGATCTGGACCTGGTTGACGCCGGCCAGGTTGAACTCGACCGGGTCCTCCGCGGTCATGATGTTGGTGCCCGGCGTGTTCAGCTTCGAGATCGACGAGTAGAGCGTGTTCGTCTTGCCGCTGCCGGTCGGCCCGGTGACCAGGACCATCCCCCACGGGCGCTCGATCGCGGCGTTGAACCGGTCGAGCGACTCGGCCTCGAAGCCGAGCTTGGTCATGTCCAGCATCAGCTTGTCGCGGTCGAGCAGGCGGAGGACGATCTTCTCGCCGAACAGCGTCGGCAGGCACGACACGCGGAAGTCGATCTCCTTCGACTCGCCGTCGTCGTGGTAGCGGATCTTGATGCGCCCGTCCTGGGGAAGCCGCTTCTCGGCGATGTCCAGCTTCGCCATGATCTTGACGCGCGACACGATCGGGTCGCGCAGCTTGAGCGGCGGCACCATGACGTTGTAGAGCACGCCGTCGATGCGGTACCGGACGCGCAGCTCCTTCTCGTAGGGCTCGATGTGGATGTCGCTCGCCCCGCGCGAGATGGCCGACATCAGCATCACGTTGACCAGGCGGATGACCGGGGCCTCCTCGCCCTGCCTGGCCAGCGCCTCGACGCTGATCTCCTCGAGGTCTTCCAGCACCTCCACGTCGGAGGCGTCCACCGTCGGCAGGGCCTGCATCGCCTGGTTCGCGAAGTCGAGGGCGCTCGGCTGGGGGCCGCTGCCGTTGCCGTTGCCGTTGTTCCGGCCGGCGGCGTAATACCTCTTGATCGCCTCGAGGACCGCCGACTCCGACGCCACGACCGGCTCGACGTTGTACCCGGTCATGAACTTGATGTCGTCCATGGCCAGGACGTTGGTCGGGTCGGCCATCGCGATCGTGAGCGTCGCGCCGGACCGGCTGAGGGGGAGCACCTGGTACTTCTGGGCCGTCTCGTACGGCACCAGCTTGATGACCGAGGCGTCGATGTCGAAGTCCTCGAGGGTGATCGAGGGGACGCCGTACTGGCGGCTGAGGAGCGCGGTGATCTCCTCGTCGGCCACGAATCCCAGGCTGACGAGGCTCGAGCCCAGCTTGCCCCCCCTGGCCTTCTGCGCGCTCAAGGCCTCCTGGAGCTGCTCGGGTGTGATCCGCTTCTCCCTGACGAGGATCTCCCCTAACCTCACCGCCATGGTCAGCACCACTCCACAACGCCGGTTCGCGGGGGCCCGCCGGGCCGGCGCGGCCGAATCCGCGGTCGGCGGGCCGTCGCTGGCAGGCGAAGGCGCACCGACCCCCCGCAGTCTGTGATCTTGTCGGCCCCGGGGGTGCGCCGCTGTAGAGCCCGGGCCCCGAAAGTGGCCGGCGGGGCGCAACCCGTTTCCGGGAAAGGGGATGCCCGCGGCTGCCGCCCGGAGGGCCCCGGGGGCCCGGCCGTGCCGTCCGGCGCGGCATCCGGAAACTTTCGGCGCGCCGCTGTCGTATGTATTGGGAAGGGGTAAAATTGTGCGTTTGCCCCTGAAACAGGAACCACGCATCATGACCGACACCAACGTTCCGTCGCCGTCCGTTCCCGACAAGGGGCCTGCCGCGCGGCTCATCGGCGTCCTGCTCTCCCCCGGCGAGACGTTCCGCGCCATCGTGGCGAGGCCGACGTGGCTGGTGGCCGCGATCGTCGTGATCCTGCTGTCGGGCGGCAGCCAGCTCTGGTTCCAGTCGACCGAGGTCGGGCGCCAGGCGACGCTCGACGAAACGGTCCGGAGGACCGAGGCCCTCGGCTTCAAGGTCACCGACCAGATGTACGAGCAGCTCCGCAAGGGAATCATGGAGCCGTCGCCGGCGCGCATGGCCGTCTCGTACGTGACGACGGCCGTCGTGCCCCTGGTGATCTGGGCGGCGATTGCCGGCCTCCTCTTCCTGGCGTTTTCGGCGACGGGCGGCCAGGCCGCCTTCAAGCAGGTCTACGCGGTGGTCGTCCACTCCTGGGTGGTCCTGGCGGTCGGCGCGCTGGTCGTGACCCCGATGAACTACCTGCGGGAGTCGGCCTCGAGCGCGACGAACCTGGCGGTCTTCCTGCCGTTCCTGCCGGAGGGCAGCTTCTTCGCGCGGCTGGCGGGCATGGTGGACCTGTTTGCCGTGTGGTGGGTGGTGGTGCTGGCCATCGGCCTCGCCGCCTGCTACCGGAAGAAGGCGCGGAACGTGGCGGCGGCGCTGTTCGCGGTCTACGCGGTGATCGCGCTGGGGTTTGCGGCCTTCATGGCCATGCGGAGTGCTTCATGACGCGGAAGAAGGTTCTGATCGGAGTCGGGCTGGTCGCCCTCATCGGCGCCATCGTCTGGGCCAATTTCGCGTTCAAGAAGCAGGAAGGACCGACGGTCACCGTCGAATCGATCAAGAAACGGAACCTCGAGGCGGTGGTCTCGGCCTCGGGCACCATCCGCGCCCGTCGGACCGTCAACATCACCTCCGAGGTTTCGGGCAAGGTGGTGAGGCTCGCGGTCGAGGAAGGCGACAGGGTGAAAACCGGCCAGTTCCTGCTGCAGATCGACCCAAGGGCGGTTCGCAGTCGGCTCCAGATCAGCGAGGCGACGCTCGAGCAGCAGCGGATCGCGCTGCAGCAGGCCCGGGTCGCGCTGGCCAACGCCAAGGTGAACCAGAAGCTCGCCGACGACGACCTGGCGCGGCAGCAGAAGCTCGACAAGGACCAGCTGGCGACCAAGCAGGCGCTGGAGCAGGCGGTGGACAACGCGACGCTGCGGCGCGGGGAGGTCCGGACGGCCGAGCAGGCGGTCGCCGCCGCCGAGCAGCGGATCCGCAGCCAGCAGGCCGACCTCGAGTCGGTCCAGCACGACCTGAGCCGCGTCACGATCGAGTCGCCGATCGACGGGATCGTCACCAAGCGGAACGTGGAGGAGGGCGAGCAGGCGGTGGTGGGGTTCACCAACAACCCCAGCGTCGTGCTGCTGACCATCTCCGACATGTCGATCATCGAGGCCGAGATCGAGGTGGACGAGACCGACATCCCCAGCGTGAAGCTCGGCCAGACGGCCGCGGTCACCATCGACGCGCTCCCCGACCGGACGTTCACGGCCAAGGTCACTGAGATCGGCAACAGCCCGATCAACGCCACGACCTCGTCGTCGGCGGTGCGGCAGGCGACCACCTTCAAGGTGGTGGTGACGCTGGACGGCCAGATCCCGGACGTGCGCCCCGGCTTCACGTGCACGGCCGACATCACGACCGCCACGCGGCAGGACGCGGTGTCGGTGCCGATCCAGGCGCTGACGGTGCGCGAGCTGACCTACGACGCGAGCGGCAAGGTGGTGCCGGCGCCGAAGCCCGGGAAGGGCCGGCGGCCGGGGGCCGGCGCGGTCGAGGCGGCCGAACTGAAGCCCGGCTACAAGAAGAAGGAGACCGAGGGGGTCTTCGTCGTGGACAAGGAGAACCGCGCGCAGTTCGTGCCGGTGAAGACCGGCATCGCGGGTGACAAGTACTTCGAGGTCCTCGGCGGGCTCACGCCCGGCGACCGGGTGATCACGGGGCCGTACGCGTCGGTGCGGGCGCTCGACGACGGGTCGCCCGTGAAGGTCGAGAGCGCCGGCAAGTAGGGCGGGCCGCGGCCCGCCCCCGGTCATCCCCATGTACCAGCTGGTCGAATCGATCAAGATCGCGGTCGCGGCGATCTGGGCGAACAAGCTGCGGTCGTTCCTGACCGTCCTCGGGAACATCGTCGCCGTCACCTCGATCATCGCCGTGGTGTCGCTCATCCAGGGCATCAACGACTACGTGTCGGACGCGATCGTGAGCGACCTGGGCGTCGGGACGTTCGCGGTCCAGCGCTACGGCCTCATCCAGAACGAGGACGACTTCGAGAAGATGCTCAGCAACCCGCCGGTCACCGAGCGCGACGCGGCGGCCGTGCGCAAGGCCGACCTGGTGACGAAGGTGATGAGCCAGGCGAACGCGACGGCCGACGTGCGCTACAAGGACCGGCTGGTCGAGGGCGTGTCGGTGAACGGCGTCAGCCGCGACTACGCCGAGTTCGGCGGGTACAAGGTGGAGCGCGGGCGGCTGGTGACGCCGTTCGAGATCGCGCGGAAGCGCCCGGTGGCGCTCATCGGCTGGGACGTGGCCGACAAGCTGTTCCCCGACGAGGACCCGATCGACAAGCTGATCACCGTCGGCGGCACCCACGTGCGCGTGGTGGGCGTCAACGAGAAGAAGGGGTCGTTCTTCGGGAACTCCCAGGACCAGTTCGTCCTGATCCCGATCGGCCTCAGCGCCAAGCTGTTCGGCGCCCGGCAGTCGATCGCCCTGACGGCCAAGCCCGACAGCCCGGCCGACACCGCGAGGGCGATGGACGAGGCGACGGTCGAGCTCCGGATCGAGCGGCGGCTCAAGCCGAGCCAGAAGGACAACTTCGGGATCGTCACCTCCGACACGTTCCTCGACATGTTCCACCGGATCACCAGCGGCATCTTCGGCGTGCTCATCGGCGTCGTCGCGCTCTCGCTGGTGGTCGGCGGCATCGTCATCATGAACATCATGCTGATGGTGGTGAGCGAGCGGACGGCCGAGATCGGCCTGCGCAAGGCGCTCGGGGCCCGGCGGCGGGACATCATCTGGCAGTTCCTCGTCGAGTCGATCGCGCTGTCGATGGCCGGCGGGATCATCGGCACGCTGCTCGGGTTCACGGCCGCCTGGGTGGTCACCAAGGTGACGCCGATGCCGGCCTCGGTGCACGTGTACTCGGTCGTCATGGGCGTCGGCATGACGGCGGCGGTGGGCCTGTTCTTCGGGCTCTACCCCTCGCTCAAGGCGGCGCGGCTGGATCCGATCGAAGCGCTCAGGCGGGAGTAGGAACAGGATTCGGGAGTCGGGAGTCAGGAGTCGGTCGGCACGCGTGACACACTGGATCCCGAATCCCGAATCCCGACTCCCTCGGAAGACACCATGGTCAGAGTCGCACTCGTTGCCGACACGGTGGGGATGGCGCTGGGGACGATCCGGGCGAACAAGATGCGCTCGGCGCTCACGGTCCTCGGCGTCGTCATCGGCATCACCGCCATCGTCGGCATGAGCTCGATCATCCGCGGCTTCGACGAGTCGTTCCGCGACCTCATCCGGGAGCTGGGGCCGAACACGATCATCGTGGCCCGCGTGAGCTTCGCCAGCGCCGGGTCCGGCATCGACCGGAAGGAGCTGATGAAGCGGCCGAACCTGACGATCGAGGACGCCCAGGTGCTGAAGGCGGACATCCCCGACCTGCAGGCGGTCGCCCCGATGGTCCAGGGCCAGCAGCGGATGTTCTACCGCAACGAGCGGACGCAGTCGCTCGGCATCCTGGGCACGACCGCCGACTTCGTGGACGTCAACTTCATCAAGGTGGCCCAGGGGCGGTTCTTCACCGAGAACGAGGTCACGCACGGCCGCCGGGTCGTCGTGCTCGGCCAGGTGCCGGCGCAGGCGTTCTTCGCCAACTCCGACCCGCTCGGCAAGGTGGTCCGCATCGGGACGACCGAGTTCACCGTCATCGGCGTCGCGGCGCCCCGGCCGTCGATCGGCGGGCTCGGCAACGACCAGGACGCCCTGGCCCTCATCCCGCACACGGCGTTCGCGCGGCTGTTCGGCAACGTGTCGCGGGGCGACAACCGCCGGATGGGCCGGTCGGTCACGATCCTCGCCGTCCCCCGCGAGGGGGTCACGCGCGAGACGGCGATGCGCGAGGTCGAGACGGTGATGCGCATCCGGCATCGCCTCAAGCTGAACCAGGCGAGCGACTTCGACGTGGCCACGCAGGACATGGCGATGAAGTTCTTCGACCAGGCGACGGGCGCGATCTACCTGGCGCTGGTCGTGATCTCGTCGATCGCCCTGATGGTCGGCGGCATCGGCGTGATGGCCATCATGATGATCTCGGTGACCGAGCGGACGCGCGAGATCGGCGTGCGCAAGGCGCTCGGGGCCCGGCGGCGCGAGATCCTGTGGCAGTTCCTGCTCGAGGCGGTGGTGCTGACCTCGGTCGGCGGCCTGCTCGGCGTGCTGATCGGCGCCGCCGTCGGCCTGAGCGTCCGGGCGTTCACGCCGCTGCCGGTGTCGATGCCCTGGTGGTCGTTCGCCATCGGCTTCGCCTTCTCGGGGGGCGTCGGCATCTTCTTCGGCCTGTTCCCCGCCTTCCGGGCGTCGCGGCTGGATCCGATCGAGGCGCTGCGATACGAATAGCGCAGGGCTGAAGCCCTGCGGTATCCGTTGATCCTTTGATCCCTGGCAGCGGCGCAAGGCTGAAGCCCTGCGGGATCCGTTGATCCCTTGATCCTTGGCAGCGGCGCAAG
>JAJXZZ010000095.1 GCA_021779795.1 Acidobacteriota bacterium
GGGCGCGGACGGCGCGGCGGGCGCCGCGCCCTTCGGCAGCGGCCGCGCCTTCACGACCAGCGGCGCCTCCCCTGCCCCCACGTGGAAGAAGCTCACCATCAGCCGGCCGTCCGGCTGCCGGAGCACCTGCGACGGGACGTTGCACGACACGATCTCGTAGCCGGCCGGCATGACCACCGAGTTGCGCCGGATGCCGAGGCCGCGCGCGAAGACGATCAGGCCGCCCTCCCGGTAGTAGGACTTGGGATCGCGGTACGTCTTCTCGATCCGCAGCCGCACCTCGCCCCCCTGTGGCACCGGCCGCGGCAGCGAAACCTTGATGTAGTTCATGGTGTCGTCGGCGTGCCGCAATCCCGCCGCGCGGGCCGCGGGGCCGTCCACCACCTCGAACGCGAGGCGCTGGCCGGTCATCCGGTCGAACACCGACTCGTCGCTCGCCTCGCTCCCCTTCCGGATCGGGTTGAAGAAGTCATGGGCCCCGGCGGACGTGGCGGTCACGTCGTACACGATCCGGAAACTGGCCGAGTCGGGCGCCAGCAGCTCGTACCGCGTGTAGTCGTCGCTCTCGTGGCCCTCGACGACGGGCGACGTCGCCTGCCCGCGCGCGGCGGACGCGCCGGCGACGCCCGCCAGCACGGTCAACAGAACCACCCAGCGCTTCCTGGTCATCACCTGCACTCCTCTCGTGGCCGCAGTCCCCGCCGGTGCGGCGGTGGGCGTGAAACGACTACACCGTCCCGCCGACCGGCGCCGTGCGATCGGGCGACGCCCGGCCGACGAGGGCGAGCAGGGCCAGGGCGGCCAGCGGCAGCGTCCCGCACACGGCGCACACCGGGCCGAACCCGTAGCGATCGATCGACGCCCCGTAGAGCGGCGACGCCACCGTCTGCATCAGGCCGTACGACGCCGTCAGCACCGACACGGCGAAGGCCGCCGGACGGGCGCCGAACAGGTCGAGCGGCATCGCGTAGATGTTGGAACTCATCGCGACGGCCGCGAAGAAGCTGAGCGAGATGAGCGCCGTGGCCCCCCTGACGCCGCCCACCCACGGCACCAGCGCCGTCGAAGCCAGCAGCGCCGCGCTCACCGCGCACACGCGCAGGCGGGCCGAATAGAGGCCCGCGCCCCTGCCCGCCCACCACATCGACAGCCCGCCGCCGGCCAGCCCCCCGACCGACGCGAAGACGGGCGGTACCCAGGCGAACTGGCGGTTCGCGTCGGCCGGGCTCAGCCCGTGCGCCGACACCAGGAACACCGTCGTCCAGTTCATCCACAAGCTGTAGACCGTCATCATCAGGATGTTGGCCGCCGCGAGCGTCCACAGTCGCCAGTCGTGCCAGAGCGTCCGCGCGCCTTCCGCCGGCTCGACGCGCGACGGCGGAGGGTTCCGGCGCGCGACGGCCAGCCAGAGCGGGATCCAGAGGAAGCCCGCGATCCCGGTCGCGACAAACGCCATCCGCCAGTTCGTGGCGGTCGCCAGCACGCCGACCAGCAGCGGGGCCGCCATCATGCCGAGCGTGATCCCGACCTGGTTGAGCGCCGCCCCCATCGCCCGCTCGCGCGGCTCGAGGTAGAGCGCGAACCCCTTGGCGGTGGCCGGGATGCCGCCCGACTCCGCGGCGCCGAGCGCGGCGCGGCACGCCAGCAGCCCCCCGAGCCCCCAGGCCGCGCCGGTGGCCACGCCGGCCGCCGACCACAGCCCGACCGCCACCGACACGCCCGCGTTCAATCCCACGCGGTCGATGAACAGGCCGGCGACGGGAGCGAAGGCGGCGTAGGCCAGCGAAAACGCCGAGACGACGAGCCCGTAGCCCTCGTTGGAGAGGTGGAACTGGTCCTTGAGCAGCGGAGCGAGGGCGGCGAGCACCTGCCGGTCCACGAAGCTGAGCGCCGTGGACAGCACGAGCACGCCGATGACGAACCAGCGGAGGCGGGCGCCGCCGCCCTGGCCGGCGGCGGTGGGGGCGCCGGCCCCCGGGGCATCAGCCGTCACGGGATTCCTCTCGTTCGGACGGCTCGTCGCGGCCCGCCCCGGGCGGCACGCCGGGAGTCCGGCGCCCGGAGGCAGCCGGCGCGCACCGGGCGCGGCCGCATGGCGTCCGAAGAGTGGAATTGTATCAGCGCCGCGCTCTCAGCGACGCTCCGCCGTCACGCTGCCGCAGTGGCGGCAACGACGGATGACCGGGTGGCTGGTGTTGCCGAGCGCCAGGACCGCGACGATCGAGGCCGGTTCTGGTCTAGAATTGGGGGCGACGCCGGAGGAGGTTGCCGTGAGCCCGTCAGACGCCGCTGGTCCCACGTGGTCGGCCGCCGTGTTCGAAGCTCTGCCATTCGCCGCGTTCGTCGTGGACGATGACGTGCGGGTGCTGGCGGCCAACGCGGCCGCGAACCGCCTGGTCGGGGAGGGCGCCCTGGCGGAGCGTCATCCCCGCGGGGGCGAAGCGCTCCACTGCGTCAACAGCGGCAACGGCTGCGGGAAGTCGGCAGCCTGCCGGGACTGCGTGCTCCGGAACGCCGTGACCTTCGCCGTCTCCGGGGGACAGCCCGTCCGTCGGCGGACCAGCATCGAGTACCACCGGGACGGCAGCGTCCAGGTCATGCAGGCGCTGGTGACGGCCTCCCCGCTCGGCGGCGGCCCGACGCCACGGGCGCTCCTGTGCATCGAGGACCTGGCGCTGATGTTCGCGCTGACCGACGCCCTGCCGGTCTGCATGGGCTGCCGCAAGGTCATGGACGCCGACTTGTGGATGCAGATCGAGGCCTACCTGGACGCGCACTTCGACCTGAAGTTCTCGCACGGGCTGTGTCCCGAGTGCGCGCGGCGGCTCTACCCCGAGGAGCTTGGCGACGTGCTGGACAGCCGGCGCCAGGGTTGAGGAAGGGAGCCGCATCTTCGGGCCGAGGATGCGCGGCGGCCGGCGGTCGCTACGGCTCCGCCCGGACCGGCGCGTCGGGGTCCCGGAACGCGATCGACAGCTCGCGGGCCAGCGCGTTCATCGCGCGGCGCTCCTCGGGCGAGACGAGCGTGACGGCCGTGCCGGCCAGGCTGGCGCGCCCGGTGCGCCCCACCCGGTGGACGTAGGCCTCGCGCGTCTGCGGCACCTCGTAGTTGATGACGTGCGACACGGCCTCGATGTCGAGGCCGCGCGCGGCGACGTCGGTCGCGACGAGCGACGTGAACCGCCCCGACTTGAGCCCCTCGACGGCCGCCGTGCGCTGCTGCTGCGTCCGGTCGGCGTGCAGCGCCGTCGTCCGGATCCCCTGGGCGACCAGGCGCGACGCCACGCGGTCGGCGCCGATCTTGGTGCGCACGAAGACCAGGACGGGGCCCGCCTCGCGCCGGAGGAACCGGGCGAGCCAGGCGGTCTTCTCGCCGGCGGGCACCATCACCGCCGTGTGGTCGATGGTGCGGGCCGGGCCGTTGCGGACGCCGCTCTCGATCATCACCGCGTCGCGCGTGATCGCCCGCGCCCGGTTCATCACCTCTTCCGGCATCGTCGCCGAGAACAGCAGCGTCCGGCGCGCGGCCGGCAGCTCCGAGATGATGCGCGTGATGTCGGGCCAGAAGCCCATGTCCATCATCCGGTCCGCCTCGTCGAGCACGAGCGCGTCGAGCGCCGAGAAGTCGGTGGCGCCGGTGCGCATGTGGTCCATGAGCCGGCCGGGCGTCGCCACGACGATGTCCACGCCGGCGCGCAGCGCGCGCTCCTGCGGCTCGGACGGGGCGCCGCCGTAGACCGCCACGCTCGTCAGCCCCGTGTGATAGGCGAACCCCTGGATGTCGTCGTCGATCTGGACGGCCAGCTCGCGCGTCGGCGTCAGGATGAGCGCCGCCGTGCGGGCCGCGGTGCCGATGCGCTCGGGCGACCGCGAGGCCAGCAGGCGCTCGAGGATCGGCAGCACGAAGGCCGCCGTCTTGCCGGTGCCCGTCTCGGCGGACGCGATCAGGTCGCCGCCCGTCCGCGCCACCGGGATGACGTCGCGCTGCACGGGGGTCGCCGTCTCGAAGCCGCGCTCCCGGATGCCGCGCAGGATGGCCTGGGGAAACCCGAACGACTCGAACGACGGACCGCGCGATTCGTGCTCGGCGCCCGCCGTGGCGGCGGCGCGGGGCGTGCCGGGCGCGAGGGAGGCCGGACGTCGCGGGCGCCGCCGCAAACGTCGAGCCGGATAGGTCGAAGCTGTGTGTGAAGTCAAGAGATCCAACTGCAGGAAGGTTCCGTTTCGGCTTGCTGAACGCCTTTCAGTTTGACAGGTTCGGGGGCAATTCGCAACCGGGCCCGGCCCGCCGCCGCCCTCCGGGCGGAGGCGCCTCAGCCTCTGCGCGCCTTCGCCAGCCCGATCAGCAGGCTCGCCGTCTCGTCGAAGCTGATGGCGCCCGTGTCGACGCACAGGTCGTAGTGCGTCACGTCGAGCCACGGCCCGCCGGTCACCGACTGCAGGAAGCGGCCGCGCTGCTGGTCGGACCGGCGCACCAGCTTCCAGGCCTCCTCCTCGTCGGTGATCCCGTACTCGTGCTTCATCCGCTCGACGCGCAGCGCCTCGGGCGCGTGCAGGAACACGCTCAGCAGGTCGGCCCGTTCGCGCAGCACCCAGGTCGAGGCGCGGCCCACGAAGACCGCCTCCTCCTGCGAGGCCATCTGGCGGATGATCCTCGCCTGCACGGCAAAGACGTCCTCCTCGTAGACGGCCGGCATCGGCGGCGGGATGTAGGTCGCCTCGGGGCCGCCCCACGCGAGGGCGCCGGCCATCCGGCTCCAGATGCTCGACACCCGCTCCTCGAGGCTCTCGACCTCGCTGGTCTCGCGGCCCAGCAGCGCGGCCGCCTCCTTGAGGATCTCTCGGTCCACGTACCGGATCCCCAGCGCGTGCGCGACGGCCTGGCCGACATAGGCGCCGCCGGCCCCCATCTGCCGCGAGATCGCGATCACGCACCGCCCGCGTGTGGTCATGGTCGCCTCCGTGAGAGCATCAGGCCTGCGGACACATTCTACCGCCACGGCCCGCCGATCAGGCCGTTCGGGTCTCGGGCAGGAGGGTCCTGGGCGCGGGGCGTCCGCCGCGGGCCCTGGCGGCGCGCGGCAGGTCGGTGAGCGCCTCGGCATGGTCCGGGTAGAGCGCGAACGACGACTCGACCGCCGTCCCGCCCCTGCCGTCCTCGCCGGCGCTCAACGCCTCGGCGACGCGCCGCGCGACGGTCGCCATGCTGTCGGGCGTGGCGTCGGCGATGAACACGGCCACCTCGTCCTCGCCGGTGCGGAAGACCAGGTCGGTGACCCGGACGACGACCCGGCAGGTGGTCGCCAGGCGGCCGAGCCGCTCGCACGCGTCCGTTGGGCCGACGGCGGCCGGCCCGTTCGCCCGCCCACCGCTCGAGAACAGGAGCACCCCCGGGCGGGTTCCGTTCGACTGGCAGCAGTAGTTCGCGGACGTCAGCACCCGGTCGAGGTAGGACTGGTTGGGCAGTCCGGTTTCGGCGTCGAACAGGCTGGCCATGCGGTCGCGCTCGCACCCGAGCGCCTCGGCGAGGGCCGGCCCGATCTGCCGCGCCGCGAACTCGACGATCTGCTTGTGGATGCCGGTGAACGCCTCGCGCGCGCCGGCGTAGAGGGCCAGCACGCCCACCACGTCGTCGTGCGCGCACAGGGGGGTCGCCAGCGTGCTCTCGAACGTCGCCGGCAGCAGGTGCCGCCGGTCGGCGAGGTCGAGCGTCCCGCTCGAGTTGACGATCGTGGCCCGGTTGATGGCCACCCAGCCGCTGAGCCCCTCACCCGGCTGCAGGCGCATCCCCTTCAGCGCCTCCCCGCCGTCGCCGGCCGCGTGAACCGCCACCAGGTCGCCGTTCAGACCGTCCCGCACGTAGAACACGACGAGGTCGCTCGGCACCGTCTGCCGCAGGCGCGACCCGAGCGCCGCCGCCAGGTCCTCGACCGGCGTGAGGCCGGCGAGTTCCGACGCCAGGTCCGACAGGGCGAGCAGCGCGGCCGTCAACTCGGGCGAACTCCCGCCGGGCGCCTCGGGCGGCGGCGGGGCCGCTTCGGACGAGGCCTCGGGCCGCGCCGCGGCCAGCCCGGCCTCCGCGTCGATCTCGGCCGCGATCTCGGGGTGGATCCCGAGGAAGGCGTCGATCACCGAGGGGTCGTACATGCTCCCCCTGCGCGCCTCGATGATCGCCATGGCGGCCTGGTCGGACAGCGCCGGGCGATACGGGCGATCCTCCCTGAGCGCCTCGTAGCAGTCCATCACGGCGATGATCCGGGCGCCGATCGGGATCGCCTCGCCGCGCAGGCCGTCCGGGTAGCCGGTGCCGTCCCAGTTCTCGTGGTGGTGGCGGACGATCGGCTCGACCGGGAAGGGGAACGGCACCCGCTTCAGGATGTTGGCCCCGACCGGCGCGTGCTTCTTGATCTCCTCGAACTCGAGCTTGGTCAGCCTCCCCGGCTTGCGGAGGATGTAGTCGGGCACGTGCAGCTTGCCGATGTCGTGCAGGAGGGCGGCGTTCTCGATCGCCAGCAGGTCCTTCTCGCCCGCGACGCCGAGCGACCTGGCCAGCCGCAGCACGTTGCGCCTGACCCGCTTGACGTGCCCCGACGTCCCCTCGTCCTTGGCCTCGATGGCCATCGCCAGCGCCTCGACGATGGACATGTACAGCTCGCGCTGCTCGTCGAGGTGCTTCCGGGCCAGCTCGCGCTGTTCGTCGAGGTGCCTCTTGGCCTCGTTCGCCCGCTCCTTCACGTTCCTGAAGATCAGCAGGAAGATCAGGCCCAGCGGGAGGGTGAGCACCAGCGCGCTCATGCTGACCGTCTGCCAGACGAACGCCAGCAGCACGGCCACCGACGCGCCGCCGAAATAGCTGAGCGAGAACCAGGTCAGGTTCTTGCGCCAGACCGCGAACAGCGACTGCTCCCCCGCCGCCCACATGGCCGCGGCGGTCAAGCCGGTGTTCATCAGCACGTACACCGTCGCCATCGCGGCCGCCGGCAGCAGCAGGACGCCGATCTCCGGCGCCGGGGCCACGGCCAGCGGCGGCGCCCCGTAGAGCGTGTAGAACACGGCCGCCGCGGTGAGCATCGAGACGACCGGCTCGGCGAAGTTGAACAGCACGCGGAGCGGCTGCTCCCACTGCCGCCTGAGCGCGATCACCAGCCCCGACACCGCCATCCAGACCGCGGCCCGTTCGCCGCCGAACAGCAGGGCGAGCGCGAAGAAGAACGTCTCGGACAGGTAGACGTTGTAGTCGAGGCCGGGAATCCGGATCGGCAGCAGCCCGCTCGCCACGGCCAGCGCCACCACCAGCGCGTAGCGGACGAACAGGAGCGCCGTCGTGAACTCGACCGGCGACTGCGCGATCCGCACGCTCGAGTACGCCAGCCCGGCCACGCCGGCCACGGTCACTGCGCCGATATACCAGCGCACGGCCCTGGTCATGGCCGCAGCCCGCCGCTGGCGGCCAGCTCGAACGTCCGGATCTTGCGGTACAGGGTCTCGCGGCTGATGTGCAGCAGCCGCGCGGTCTCCTTCTTGTTGCCGCCGGTGGCGACCAGCGCCGCGCGGATGTGATCGCGCTCGACGTCGGCGAGCGGGCGGATCCGGCCGTCGCCGCCCGTGTGGCCGGGGTCGCCGCTCCCGAGCGACAGGAAGCCGACGTGCCGCTCGTCGATGACCGGGCCGTCGGCCGACAGCGCCGCGCGGGCGACGGTCGCGATGAGCTCGCGGATGTTGCCGGGCCACGAGTGCGCGCCGAGCCTGGCCAGCGCCGCCGGCGTGAAGCGCCGGGCGTCGGGCGGCAGGCCGTCGGCGGCGCACGCCTTGGCCAGGAACATCCGGGCCAGCAGCGGGATGTCCTCGCGCCGCTCCCGGAGCGGGGGCAGCCGGATGGTGAACGCGTTGATCCGGTAGAAGAGATCCTCGCGGAACCGCCCCTCCCCGACCAGCAGCTCGAGCGGCCGGTTGGTCGCCGAGACGAGCCTGAAGTCCACGTCGATCCCCACGCGCCCGCCGAGCCGCTCGACCTGGCGCTGCTCGAGCACGCGCAGCAGCTTGGCCTGCGACACCAGCGGCAGGTCGCCGATCTCGTCGAGGAACAGCGTGCCGTGGTTGGCCAGCTCCACGCGGCCGAGCCGCCGCTCGTGCGCGCCGGTGAACGCGCCCCGCTCGTGGCCGAACACCTCGGCCTCGAACAGCGTGTCGGGCACGGCCGCGCAGCTCACCGCCTGGAACGCCCGCGCCTGCCGCCGGCCGAGGTCGTGAATCGCCCGCGCCGCCACTTCCTTGCCCGCGCCGGTCGGCCCGAGCACGAGCACCGAGATGTCGGTCTTGGCCGCCGTGCGGATCGACTCGAGCACGAGCAGCATCTTCTCGTCGCGCCCGACCAGCTCCATCAGCTTCCGCACCGAGGCCGGCTCCATCCGCTCGGCATCGACGCCCGGCGTCGCCAGGTAGTCGGACAGCAGGCGGGCGGTGTCGGGGTCGGCGGGCCACTCGGCGCCGTAGCGCGTCGAGCCGTTCACGTCGCGGCGGACGAGGCCGGCGCCGACCAGCGTGTCCAGGCAGCGCTCGGCGTCCACGCGCATGCAGCCGAGCGCGCCGGTCAGGGCCTCGAGGTCGAACGTCTGCCCCCGCCGCGCCTGCAGGTAGCGCAGCAACTCGGCCCTCAGCGGCGACGCCACGAGCCACTGGAACCGCTGTGCCTCCGACGAGGCGAGGGCCTCCTCGGGCACGGACGAGCTGGGCATCCGGACGGATGTCAACATGGGCAGAGACCGACCACCGTTCTTCCCGTCTTATCGGTCGTGCCCGTAAACGCTTCAGTCTCGGGGGGAAAGCTCGAACGCGAGGGTCCCGAACCAGGCCGGGGCGTGGAAGTTGAGGGCCTCGCCGATCGACGCCCAGCTCGCCCAGTGCGGGTGCGACGAGTCGTCGGCGCACTTGAAGGCGTTGCCCCGCCAGGCGCGCCCCGCGACCGGCACGACCGGGCCGCACCAGGGGGCCATCACCGCGAACGGCCAGGAGACCTCGACCCACCAGTCCACCGGGCCCGGCCGCTCGGGATCCACCACCGCCGGCAGCGAGTGCGACACCCTGATCGCGGAGGCGAGCGCCGGATCGACCCTGGCCCACCTGGCGAACCGGTCGGCCGTGCGCGTCGGGTCCTCGATGTAACGAAGCGAGAACGCCCCGCCGCAGTTCACCTCGAAGGCGAAGTAGCCCGGCGCGCCGTCCGGCTGGAGGAACAGCTCCACGCAGCTGTCCTTGTAGGTGTCGCTGTCGTAGGCGGTGTGCACCGACCGCACGTAGCGGTCCTGGACTCGAAACAGCGCATGAAGTTGGTCGGCGTCGTAGAGCAGCGCCGCCTCGACTTCGGGATGGTGGTCGCTGCTGCGCGGGTGAAACGAGGCGATCCGCATCCGCTCGGCCGCGCCCCACGCGGGCCCCTCCCACGCGCCCGTATGCCCGGGGGCGACGACGGCACGGCGGATCACGTAGGAAGGGAGAGGCATGGGGGTATTACAGCACAGTAGTGGCTAGTGGCCAGTGGCTAGCCACTGCCC
>JAJXZZ010000096.1 GCA_021779795.1 Acidobacteriota bacterium
GCTGGCGCGCCAGCGGCTCGTCGATGATGGCCACGGGCGAGGCCACCTTCTCCTGCTCCTCGGCCGCCGTGAACTCCCTGCCGCGGAGCACCTTCACGCCCAGCGTCGAAAAGTAGTCGCGGCCGACAATGTAGGCCACCGCCGACACGCCGGCGCGGCGGCCGTCCTTGCCGCGGCCGTTCTCGCCGCCCGGCTTCTGGACGGTCTTGCCTTCCGTCATGTCGCCGAAGGCGACGAGCGAAGCCAGGCTGGCGGACTTGACGCCGGGGATGCCGCGCACCCGTTCCATCAGGCGCCGGTAGATGTCCTTCCCCTGCGCCGGGGTGTAGCCGGCCAGGCTGGTGTCAACCGTCAGCAGCGCCTGCCGCTCGTAGCTGTAGCCGGGATCGGCCTGCCCGGCCTTCATCGCGCCGCGCGTGAAGAGGCCGGCCGTCGTCAGCAGGGCGAGCGACAGCGCGATCTGGGTGGCGACGAGCACGTTGCGCGCGCCGAACCACCGGAAGCGCTTGCGCGAGTCCTCGCTCCCCTGCTCCTTCAGCTCCGGGACGACGCTCGTGCGCGAGAGCTTCCACGCCGGGCCGAGTCCGAACACCATCGTGCTCAGCACGCAGAAGGCGAGCGTCGCGCCGAACACGCGCACGTCGGGCGTGCCGTCGAAGACCATGGGCACCGGCGAGAGCGGCAGCAGCGTCGCGATGAGCAGGTTGACGGCCCAGTAGCCGAGCAGCAGGCCGAGCGCGCCGCCGACGAGCGAGAGCATCAGCCCCTCGGTCAGCAACTGGCGCACGATCCGCCCGCGGCTGCCGCCGAGCGCCAGGCGCATCGCGATTTCCTTCCGGCGCGCGGACCCGCGGGCCAGCATCATGTTGGCCAGGTTCAGGCAGGCGACGACGAGCACGATCAGGGCCATCCCGACCAGCATCGCGAACGTCCCGCCCATGTTCCCGTCGTCCTGCGGGTTGGTCGAGATCGACATGCGCGGCAGCGGGTTCACCGAGAGCACCTGGTTCTTGTTCTCGGCCGGGTAGGCGCGCTCGAGCTCGGTGGACAGCGAGGCGAGCGCCGGCGCGGCGGCCTCGAGCGTGAGTCCGGGTTTGAGCCGGCCGACGAGCATCAGCGACTGGGACCGGCGGTCGCCGACGGACGTGGCCGACGTGCCGTCGCGCATGAAGTCGTTCTCGACCAGCTCGTTCGCGCCGATCGGCACCCATACCTCGGGCGCGGCCAGCGACGAGGTGCCCGTAAACCCTTTCGGCGCGATGCCCACGATGGTGAACGGCCGCGCGTTGATGCGGACGGTCCGCCCGAGAATCCCAAGATCGCCGCCGTGGGCCTTCCAGTAGGGGTAGCTGACGATGGCGACGGCGGCCTGGCTGCCGGGCCGCTCCTCTTCCGGGGTGAAGGTCCGGCCGGCCAGCAGGTCCACGCCGAGCGTCGAGAAGTAGTTGCGCGTGACGGGCGACGCGAACGTGCGGCGCGTGCTCTCCCCCTCGCCGATGCCGACAAACGCCAGGGTGAACCCCATGACGTTGCTGAAGCTGCGGTTGCGGTCGCGCACGTCCACGTAGCCGGGGTACGAAAACCCGCGATACGAGTCGGGCTTGGTGTGGTCGTGGCTGTAGATCCCGACGACCTGGCCCGGGCGGTCACGGCCGGGCATCGGCCGGAAGAAGAGCGTGTTGACCAGCGTGAAGACCGCGGCGTTGGCGCCGATGCCGAGGGCGAGCACGACGACGGCGGTCAGCGAGAAGCCGGGGTTCTTGAACAGGAGGCGGAGGCTGTAGCGCACGTCCTGCAGCAGGTTCGACATGGATCTCCTCCGGCGTCGGCCAACCCGACTCTGAAAGAGATTACGGACCGTGGGTCACCGGGGTTCCATGGCGGCGGTCGATGGAGACGGCACGGCCGATCCGGCTACGGGCTGCGGGCTACGGGCCGTGATCCGCTGCCCGCTTCCCTGCAACCCGGCCGTCGTCCGTGATCCGCTGCCTGCTGTTCCCGGCCGCCTTCCGCCCTGCTCAGAGCTCGACCGTCGGCAGGAAGCGCGGCGCCCGGCGATGCTTCGTGGCCTGCTCGAACGCGAACGCGTAGCCGAGCAGCTTCCCCTCGGTGAAGGCCGCGCCGAAGAACGACAGGCCCACGGGCAGGCCAAACGCGTGCCCGGCCGGGACGGTGACGTGCGGGTAGCCGGCCACGGCCGGGATCGTCGAGCACCCGCCCGGGCCGTAGTCGCCGTTGACGAGGTCGGTGAGCGAGGCCGGCCCGGCCGTCGGCGCGACGAACGCGTCGAGGCGATGCGCCTTCATCACGGCGTCGATGCCCAGCGTCCGCGTCCAGTGGAGATCGTTGGCGAGCGCCGCCTTGTACTTGGGATCCGAGAGCGGAACCGCCTTCTCGGCGCGCAGGAAGATCTCCTGGCCGAAGTACGGCATCTCGCGGTCGCGGTGCGCGTCGTTGAACGCGATGAGGTCGGCCAGCGTGCGCGCCGGCGCCTTGGGCCCCAGCGAGGCGAGGTACGCGGCGATGTCGGCCTTGAACTCGCAGAGCAGGACTTCGAACTCGCTGTCGGAGACCTTCGAGGGGGACGGCAGTTCGGCGGGATCGACAATCACGGCGCCCAGCGAGCGCAGCACGGCAATCGCCCCCTCGGCCACGCGGTCGCCGTGCACGCTCATGCCGAAGCAGGCCTGCCGCGGGACGCCGATGCGCGCGCCGCGGAGGGCGTTCGGGTCGAGGAACGTGGTGTAGTCGCGGCGGCCGCGCGAGGCGGCCGCCGACGTCACCCGGTCGTCGGGATCGGCTCCGACCATCGCGCCGAGCAGGATGGCGGCGTCGGTGACGGTGCGCGCCATCGGCCCGGCGGTGTCCTGACTGTGCGCGATCGGGATGATGCCGGCGCGGCTCACGAGGCCGATGGTCGGCTTGACGCCGACCAGGCCGCAGTTGTTCGACGGCGACACGATCGATCCGTCGGTCTCGGTGCCGACGCCGACCGCCGCGCAGCTGGCAGCGACGGCGCCGCCGGTGCCGGCGCTCGACCCGGATGGGTTCCGGTCGAGCGCGTACGGGTTCTTCGCCTGGCCGCCGCGGCCGCTCCAGCCGCTCGACGAGTGCGTGGAGCGGAAGTTGGCCCACTCGCTGAGGTTGGCCTTGCCGAGGATGACGGCCCCCGCCTCGCGCAGCTTCCGCGCCACGAACGCGTCGCGCGGAGGAATCGAGCCCTCGAGCGCCAGCGACCCGGCGGTCGTCGTCATCCGGTCGGCGGTGCCGATGTTGTCCTTGATGAGCACGGGGATGCCGTGCAGCGGCCCGCGCGCGCCGCGCGCCTTCCGCTCGTCGTCCAGCCGGGCGGCAATCTCCTCGGCGTCGGGATTGATCTCGATCACCGCGCGAATCGACGGCCCCTGCTTGTCGGTCGCCTCGATGCGGCGGACGTACTTCTCGACGAGCGACCGCGCCGACTCCTCGCCCGACTGCATCTTCTTCTGAAGCTCGGCCAGGGTGGCCTCTTCGAGGTCGAAAGGCGGCGGCAAAGCCGGCCGTGCCTCCCGGCCGCCCGGCTCCGGTCTCGCGCCGGACGGATTGGCGCCGCCAAGCCTGGCGGCGGCCAGCCCCACGCCGCCGGCCACGCCGGTCCCGATGAAACGACGGCGATCGATGGAGGACATAGTGTTCGCCTTCCGCCTGCCGCCTTCCGCCTGCCGCCTGCGTTATCCTGACCCTATGGTCTACCGTGGCGCGATCGGCAACCGCCCGGCCATGTTGAGCGTCAAGGATACCTCCATTTCGCTGGCGTTCGAGGCCGAGTGGGTGGCGGCGTGGGACCTTGGCGGGCGGTTCTACAGCCTCTGGAAGCACGGCGACACGTATCGGCGCGGACTCGGCGGGCGCCTGCTCGCCAAGCGCGGCCGGACCGGCGTCGGCCCGCAGAAGGCCGCGCTCACCGGCGAGCCGGCCGACGTCGTCGTCCAGGAAACCGCCGAGCGGGCGGAAGACCTGCGGCTCGCGCTCGAACGCGACCCCCGGGCGTGGACTGGTCGGGACGGGGGACATCCCCCGGAGGATGCGATGCTGTGGGTGGGCCGGGCCGCCCGGTTCGACGCCGCGGCGGCGCGGGCCGACGCCGCGCGGTTCGCGAGCGTCTACGGCACGGTAGGGATCCTGCCGCCCGACCAGTACCTGGCCACCGTGCTGCAAGGGACCGAGGGGTGCTCCTTCGGCACGTGCACGTTCTGCAACCTCTATCCAGACGGGTACCGGGTGAAGTCGGCCGAAGAGTTCCGCCGGCACGCCGAGGCGGTCCGCGACTACCTGGGCGACTCGGCCTCGCTCCGCGGCCGCGCCTTCTTTCTCGGCGCCGCCAACGCGCTCGCGGTGCCGATGGCGCGGCTCGGCGAGTACTTCGACGCGATCCCGCGCGCGTTCGGGGGCCCGCCGCGCCCCGTCCACGCGTTCGTGGACGGGTTCACCGGCCTGCTCAAGACGGCCGGCGACTATGCCGCGCTGCGCGCGAAGGGCCTTGGCCGGGTCTACGTCGGCCTCGAGTCGGGCCACGACCCGCTGCTGGCCTTCGTCCGCAAGCCGGCCTCGGCCGAGCAGGCCATCGAGACGGTGCGCGCCGTCAAGTCCGGCGGCGCCGAGGCGGGGGTCATCGTCATGATCGGGCTCGGCGGGCGGACGTTCGCCGAGGGACACGTGCGGGACACGGTCGCGGCGGTGAACCGGATGGGCCTCGGCGCCGGCGACCTGATCTTCTTCAGCGAACTGGTCGAGTCGCCGGGCACGGCGTACCCGGCGGCCGCGGCCGCCGCGAACATCGAACCGCTCGACCGCGACGCGCGCGCCGCGCAGATCGAGGCCATCCGCGCCGGCCTGGCGTTCGAAGGGCGCCCGCCGCAGATGGCGAGATATGACGTGGAGGAGTTCGTGTATTGACCGACCGCCGACGGCCGACCGCCGACCGCCGACTGTTCTATACTGAACCCTGTCAACAGGAGGTCAGCATGGCATACACCGCGAAGGACTATTCGGCGCTCGTCGGGATGCCCGGCTTCAGCGAAGCCCTGCTCAAGAACCACTTCACGCTCTACCAGGGCTACGTGGCCAACACGAACAAGGTGCTCGACCTGCTGGGCGCGCTGCTCGCCGACGGCAAGGCGGGCACGCCCGAGTACGCGGAACTCAAGCGGCGCCTCGGCTGGGAGTTCGACGGGATGCGCCTGCACGAGTATTACTTCGAGAACCTCGGCGCCAAGCCCCTCAACCCGAACGGCGCGCTGGCCAGGAAGCTCGCGGCCGACTTCGGCAGCTACGAGAACTGGGAGAAGGACTTCAAGGCGACGGGCGCGATGCGCGGCATCGGCTGGACGATCCTCTACCAGGATCCGATGAACGGCCGGCTGATGAACTTCTGGATCAACGAGCACGACACGTCGCACCCGGCGGGCTGCGTGCCGCTGCTCATCATGGACGTGTTCGAACACGCCTTCCTGCTCGACTACGGCCTCAAGCGAGCCGACTACATCTCGGCCTTCTTCGCGAACATCGACTGGGCGGCGGTGGAGGGACGGTTGAAGTAACGGAGTGTAGTGGCTAGTGGCTAGTGGCTAGTGGCCGGCGGCTGAAGACGGGCAGGGCTTTCGGCTCAGGCTTTCGTGGCCTGAGCCGTGAGCCCTGAGCCTTGAGCCTTCCCATGAACTATCCGCCCTGGTCCCTCCCCGCCCCGGGTCTCCTGATCGCGGCCGTCGCGGTCGTCCACGTCTTCATCTCGCATTTCGCCGTCGGCGGCGGCCTCTTCCTCGTGCTGGCCGAGCGGAAGGCCCGCCGAGAGGGCGACGCCGCGAGGTCTTCCGCCTCTCCTGCACCATGTGCCACACGATCGACGGCTACCTGGCGATCCGTCCGCTGGTGGCCGGGCGCAGCCAGGAGGCGATCGAGACGATCCTCGGACGCCTGACGACGTCCGACCAGGAGCCGACCGACGGCCAGGGGCTGTGGACGTGGCGCGGGCGGCGGATGCCGCCGTTCCCCGGGACCCACGCCGAGCGCGAGGCGGTCTCGGCCTACCTGGCCAGCCTCGGCGGCACGACGCCACACCTGCCGTCGGCGGCCGGCGAGGCCCAGGGAGCCGGGGAGGCCGGCGCGGGCAAGGCGTACTTCAAGGAGAACTGCGCGGCCTGCCACAGCGCGGCCGGCGGCGTCCCGCTCGCGGGCTTCAACCTGACGCCGGCCCAGGTCTACGGCCTGCTCGACCACCTGCCCCAGGTCAACCCCATGATGCCGGCCTTCAGCGGCAGCGACGAACTGCGCCACGAACTGGCGGAGTACGTGGCGTCGATCTCGGCCGCCGGCAAGCGGGGAGGTGCCCGGTGACGCCGATCCCGTCGCTCGACCCGCTTCCGCTGCCGGCGCCGGCGTGGCTGCTCTCGGGCCTGCTCTCGCTGACCTTCGGGCTGCACGTCGTGGCGATGAACCTGCTGCTCGGCGGCTCGATCGTCGGCCTGGTCGCCCGCGTTCGCGGCCGGCGGGACGCCCGCGACGTGGGTCGCGGCGCAGTGGAGAGCGATTGCCGTCTTCGCCGTCCTGCTGGTCGCGGCGCTCGCCGCGGTGGGGTGGATGGTGCGGGCGATCATGGTCGGGCAGCGGACGAGGTGATGGTGAGAAGTACGAAGTGCGAAGTGAGAAGTGCGAAGTGTGCGCTGGGGCCGGCGTCCTCGCCGGCCGTCCGGCACGAGGCCGCACGATCGCTAGTTCGCCAGATCGCGCGTTCGCCAGATCGCACGATCGCACGATCGCCAGTTCGCAAGATCGCACGATCGCACGATTGATCAGATTCCCTCGACCAGCCCCGGCAGTTCCCCGAGCGTCCTGATGCGCGGGCAGTCGAAGCCGTCGTAGAGGCCGGCCGGGTCGAGCAGCACGGCCCGCAGGCCGGCGCCGCGCGCCCCTTCGACGTCCACGTGGTAGAGGTCGCCGACGTGGAGCGTGTCCTCGCGGCGGGCGCCGGTCCGCGCGAGCGCCAGGTCGAAGATCCGCCGGTCCGGCTTCTCCACGCCCTCCACCGCCGAGTCGAGCAGCACGTCGAAGCGCCGCGCGAGATCCAGCCGCTCGAACAGCGGCTTCAGCTTGCCGTTCGCGTTCGACACCACGGCCAGCGTGAGTCCCATCGCGCGCAGGCGGTCGAGGGCGTCGCGCACGCCGTCGGGCACCGTCTCCCACAGGTTGTGCTCGGCGTGGTACCGCTGCAGGTCGTCGAGCGCCGCGTCGGTGGCCGGCGATCTGGGGATGCCGCAGTGCTCGAGCACGAGGGTGAAGTAGCCCCAGCCGCGCTGCTGGTCGCTCGCGGCCGATCCGAGGCCGAGATCGATGTCGCGCCGGGCCAGCGGGTCGGCCGCGGCCAGCGCCGCCGGGGTGACGGCCACGCCGCGCGCGGCGAGCGCCGCGCCGACGCGCTGCCAGTTGGGCGTGACGAGCACGCCGCCTGCGTCGAGAAAGACGGTGGTCGGGGTCACGCTTCAGGATAGCGCAGGCCGGAAGGCCTGCGGTATCCACGTCGGTCAGGTCGGATAGCGCGGGGCTTCAGCCCTGCGCCCTCACGCGAACTCGGCGACGACCGGCCCGTGGTCGCTCGTGCCGACGTCGCGGTACGCCGGGCAGCGGGTGGCACGGGCGGCCAGCGTGCGGCTCGCCAGCACGTAGTCGAGGCGCCAGCCGATGTTCTTCTGGCGCATGCTGCGCCACGGCGGCCACCAGGTGAACAGCTCGTCGTTGTCGGGGTCGAGCGCGCGCCCGACGTCCACCAGGCCGCGCGAGAGGATCCGCTCGAGCAGTTCGCGCTCCTCGGGGAGCTGGCCGATCGTGTTCGGCTTGCGCTCCTTCGGGTGCACGTCGCGGTCCGTCCGCGTCACGTTCAGGTCGCCGCAGAGCACGATCTCGCGGCCCGACTCCTCCGCCTCGCGCGCGTACGCGTCGAGCGCCTCGAGGAACCGCATCTTGGCCTGGAAGTCCTTGCCGCCGTTCGGCACGTAGAGCGACGCCACGACCAGGTTCGGCAGCGCCGCGACCGCGACGCGCGTCTCGAAGTCGAACGGCGGGTGCGAGAACTCGGGCTTCTCGGGAAACGTCGCCTTCCGCACGTGCAGGCCGACGCCGGAGTACCCCTTGCCGCCGTGCCAGCAGCACCAGTAGTCGTCCATCTCCCAGAGCGACATCGGGATCTGGTCGGGTGCCGCCTTGATCTCCTGCAGGCAGACGACGTCGGGCTGCTCGCGGGCGATCCAGTCCTCGAACTGCGCCTGCCGCGCGCGGATGCCGTTGACGTTCCAGGTGGCGATCTTCATGGCGTCTCCGGGTCCATGATAGCCGCGGCGGGCCCGGCGGCCCAACGCCAGGAACGCCGCCGGAGAGGATAAGATCCCCGGATGGCCGCCTGGTGCCTGTCCCTGCATGCCGATTACGCCTGCCGGCGGTCCGGCGCCTGCTGCACGTCGGGCTGGCCGATCCATGTCGAGACCGAGCGGCTCGGCGAGTGGCGCGAGGCCCGGGCGTCGGGGCGGCTGGCGTTCGACGAGAGCGGCTGCCCCGACGGCCTGCCGTTCCAGGCGGCCCACGACCTGCCGCCGGGCGCCGGCGCGGTCCTGCGGATGCGCGAGTCGGGCGCCTGCGTGCTCTACGACGGATGCGCCCGGTCGTGCGCCGTGCACCGCGACCTGGGCCACTCGTCGCTTCCGACGGCGTGCCAGCACTTCCCGCGCCGCTGCCTGATCGAGCCCGACCGGACGTCGGTCTCGCTCTCGCACTGCTGCCCGACCGTCGCGCGCCTCGCCTTTCGCACGGACGTCGCTCCCGCGATCGTCCGCGCGCCCGCGTCGCTCGTCGGGCACATGACGCTCGAAGGCCTCGACGCGCGCGAAGCACTCCCGCCGCTGCTCCGCCCGGGCCTGCTCGCCGACCGCGAGACGTACCGCGCGTGGGAGGCGTTCGTGGTGCGCACGCTCGCGCTCGACGTCACGCCCGACGCCGCGCTCGCCGCCATCGCGGCGCTCACCAACGAACTGGTCCGCTGGACACCCGGCGAGGGTGAACTGTCTCGCCGCTTCGAGGAACTGCAGGGGTCGGAGCGGTTCTCCGCGATGACAGTCTTGAAATTCAATGGTGTCATCGGGGAACACCGCTCAGCCCCCTGGGACTGCGACCGTCCGATCCGGCAGTTCCTGGCCGCACACGCGTTCGGCAACTGGTGCGCCTACAACGGGCGGGGGCTGAGAACGGTGGTGCGGTCCCTCGAGGCCGCGCTGCAGGCCGTGCGCGCGGAGGCGGCCAGGGCCTGCGCGAGCGCGGGACGAGCGCTCGACGAGGACTTGCTCCTCGAGGCCTTCCGCGCCGCGGACCTGCGGCTCGTGCACCTGGCGGACCCGGTGGCGTTGGCCGAGAGACTCGGCGCGGTGGAGGGACCGGAGCGCTGAGGAAAAGGCTACGGGCTTCGGGCTTCAGGCAGTGTCACACATGTCACGCGTGACTCGGCACGA
>JAJXZZ010000097.1 GCA_021779795.1 Acidobacteriota bacterium
CCCGGCCCGGCGGTGCCGCTGCCCGCCACGCCGCCGGCCGACGTGGCGGCGAAGAATTCGGCTCCCCGCCCGGCGCGCGCGGCCGGCGAGGAGGCGCCGACCGGCCCCTACGCGATGTGCTACGCCGTCAGCGTCGGCGACGACCCCATGGGCCCCTACTTCCGGTACGAGTTCCTGCGCCCGCTCTTCCCCGACTACCCGCGCCCCGCCCTCTGGCCCGACGGCTACTACGTGCCGACCAGCACCGGCGACAACCCGATCTCGGACACGATCACCACGCAGAAGCACGCCTGCGTCGTCGATCGCGCGCGGATGCTGCGCGGTGAGCCGGCCGCCGAGCAGTGCGTCGTCCTCGACAACGTCGGCTTCCTGAACAACGCCGATCTCGACGGCCCCGCGCTCCCGCCCGCGGGCGCGCCGAACGTGATGATGGCCGCCGGCGGGATGCAGCTGCGCGGGCAGGTCGAGTCGTCGGTCGTCGACGCGTGGCAGTTCCACGTGGACTGGAAGGCCCCGTCGCGGACGACGGTCACCGGGCCGGCGCCGATCGCGGTCGCCCCCTACCGCTACCTGTGCGACGGGCAGCTGTCGCACTGCGTGCCGCAGCCGGGCAGCGACACGCGCCTCGACGCGCAGGGCGACAAGATCATGTCGCGCCTGGTCTACCGCCGCCTCGGCGCGGCCGAGACGATCGTCGCCGCGCACTCGATTGACACCGCGGCCGGCAGCGGCGGCGTCCGCTGGTACGAGTTCCGGGTCGGCGCGGACCGCCGCGTGACGCTCCGCCAGCAGGGCACCTACGCGCCCGACGCCGCGTTCCGGTGGCTGCCCAGCCCGGCCGTCGACCGGAAGGGGAACATCGCCATCGGCTACTCCTACGGCGGCGCGCCCCGCTTCCCCGGGCAGCGCTTCGCCGCCCGGCTGGCCGGCGACCCGCCGGGCCTGCTGACGCTCGCCGAGACGGTGCTGGCCGAGGGGCAGGCCTCGCAATCGGTCATGCGGTGGGAGGACTACACCCAGACGGCCGTCGATCCCGACGACGACTGCACGATCTGGTACGTCGGCGACTACCTGAAGGCCGGCGCCACGGCCTACTCCACGCGCGTCGGCGCGTTCCGCCTGCCCGGCTGCGGGCGGTGAGGGGGCCGGCCGGAACACCGCGCCCCCCGCATCCGTCTATCCCCTCAGACGGGATCCGGGCCGCCGCCCGCAGCGCCCGCACCATCGGTCGGACGTCACGAGGTCGGTGCGCCCGCGGCGCGCCGCCGGCACGGGGAGGATGCGCATGTTCGCCGAAGACACGGCCCGCGACGTCCGCGTCGGCCTCAGGATGCTGTCGAAGGAGCGCGGCTTCTGCGCGCTGGCCGTCATCGTGCTGGCCCTCGGCATCGCCGCCGTCACCACGCAGTTCAGCATGATCGACGGCATCATGCTGCGCGGCTTCCCCTTTCCCAACGCCGACCGGCTCACGGGAGTCAACTTCATCGACCCGACGACGCAGACCGTCTTCGGCGCCAACGGGCGGCTGACGTCGATGGACTACGAGGAGCTGGTCCCGCGGCAGAAGTCGTTCGAGCTGATGACCGCCTTCCTGAACGGCTCGACGGTCAACATGACGGTCAACCGCGAGCCGCGGCGCTACACGGGGGCGTACGTCACCGACACGTTCCTGCGGGTGCTGAGCGTCGCGCCGCTCATGGGGCGCGACTTCACGCCGGCCGACAACCGCCCCGGGGCCGAGACGGTGGCGATCATCGGCTATGCCGTCTGGCAGCGCGATTTCGGCGGCGCGGCGAACGTGGTGGGGACGACGGTGCGGCTGAACGGGAAGCCGGCGACCATCATCGGCGTGATGCCGCAGGGGTTCGCCTTCCCGACCAACGAGGAGTTGTGGATCCCGCTCTACACCGAGTTCCCCGTGCTGCCGCGCAACGACCCGCAGGCCAACAGCCCGAGCGTCGTCGGGCTCAGGAAGCCGGGCGTGACGGTGGGCCAGGCGCAGACCGAGTTCGACACGATCGCCCGCCGCTTTGCTGCCGCCTACCCCGACACCAACAAGGCGTTCGACAAGGCGCAGGTGGAGCCGCTGATCGACCAGGTCACGGGCGTGCAGCTGCGCGGCACGATGTGGACGATGCTGGCGTTCTGCGTGGGCGTGCTGCTCATCGCGTGCGTGAACGTGATGAACATGCAGTTCGCCCGGGCCACGCTGCGCGCCCGCGAGCTGGCCGTGCGGTCGGCCGTCGGCGCGACGCGCGGGCGGCTCATCCGGCAGATGGTCACCGAGAGCGCGCTGCTCGCCGGCGGCGGCGCCGTCATCGGCGTCGCCCTCGCCTACGGGTCGCTCGACTGGCTGACGGCCACGCTCAGGAACTGGGACAACCCGCCGCCGACCTGGATGACGTTCCAGCTCGACGGGGCCGCGCTGGCGTGCACGGTGGCGGCGACGGCCGTCGCCGCGCTGATGTCGGGCCTGCTGCCGGCGTGGATGGCCTCGCGGGCCCGCATCGTGGACGTGCTGCGCGAGGGGGGCCGCGGCAGCACCGGGCGCGGCGTCGGCCTGGTCACGCGCGGCCTGGTGGTGGGCCAGATCGTGGTGACGTGCGTGCTGCTCATCGGGTCGCTGCTCCAGCTCCGCTCGCTCCTCGCGCAGCAGCGCATCGACTACGGGTACGACACGCGCGGGGTCATGACGGCGCGGATGGGCCTGATGGACGGCGACTACCCGACGTCGGCGGCGCGCCGGATCTTCTACGACCGCCTGCTGCGCCAGCTCGACGCCTCGGGGCAGTTCGAGTCGGTCGCCTTCTCGAGCCGCCTGCGGATGGTCTTCGCCGGCACCGCCCCGATCGAGATCGAGGGCAAGGTGTACCAGGACCGGCGCGATCGCCCGACGACCAACGTCGAGCAGGTGACCGGCGGCTACTTCGCGACCATCGGGCAGAAGCTGCTCGAGGGGCGCACCTTCTCGGACGACGACCTCGACACCAAGCAGCCGGTGGCCATCGTCAACGCGGCGTTCGCGCGCAAGCACTTCGGCGCCGCCAGCCCGATCGGCCGGCGGTTCCGGACCGGCGACGGCGTCAGCGGCCCTTACAGCCCCTGGCGCACGATCGTCGGCGTGGTGGCCACGGTGCGGATGATGGGGCCGTTCGACAACCCGAACGTGGACGACTCGGGCTTCTACGTGCCGCTCTACGCCTCGCCGATCGGCCCGGCGCCCGACGAACCGGTCGCCCCGCAGTTCACGACCGTCGTCGCCAGGCCGCACCGGGGCCAGCAGGCCGAGGCGGTCATCGGCGCGCTCCGGCGCGAGGTGGCCAAGGCCGATCCGAACCTGCCGATCTACTTCGTCGGCACGCCCGACCAGAACCTGGCCGGGTTCACGTCGGGCACCCGGCTGCTCGCGACGATGTTCACGATCTTCGGCGGCGTGGCGATCGTGCTGGCCGCGGTCGGCATCTTCGGCATGATGTCGTTCTCGGTGAACCAGCGGCAGCAGGAGTTCGGCGTGCGGATGGCGCTCGGCGCCGACCGCCGCCGGATCCTCGGCATGGTCCTCGGGCAGGGCGCCCGGCAGGTCGTCGTCGGGCTGGCCGTGGGGCTCGGCCTGTCGCTGGCCATCGCGGCGTTCGGCCGCGACGCGATCGGCAGCATGCTGTTCGGCGTCAGCGCCCTCGACCCGGCGACCTACGTGGCGGTCGCGACGCTGGTGGCCGTCGTGTCGCTCGTGGCGGTCCTGGTGCCGGCGCGGCGCGCGACACGGGTGGACCCGATGCTGGCCCTCAGGGCGGAGTAGCCGCGGGCTCCGGCCCGCGGCTCGCGACCCGCGACCGGCGGCTCACGGCTGCGCCGATTCCTTCGGCTCCTCGGTCGCCGCCTCTTCCTCCGACTCCGCGACCCGGTGGAGGCGGGGGTGGCGCACCAGGTGCATGTCCATCTCCTCGGGCTCGGGCGGCGCCGACAGGCACACCGAGTACCACAGCGCGAACAGCAGCACCGCCAGCGCCGTCAGGCCGATGACGATCAGCAGCGCGCTGCGCTGCGACTGGACCGGGCGGAACAACTCGTCCTCGTCCTGCGAGACGGCCACCGCCCAGTCCAGGTGCGGGAAGCTGGCCTTCAACTGGCTGAACGCCACGCCGACCAGCCGCGGCGTGCGCCCGGGCGCGCGGGCGCCGAACTGGATCGGCCGTTCGGGCTGCCCCTTGAGCGCCGCCAGGCGCTCGCGCAGCAGGTCGGCGGCAAAGAACCGCGCGTTCGGGTCCACGCTGCCCGGGGCGAAGACGACCGACCCGTCGGGGCGCACGAGCGTCGCCTCGCCGGTCGATCCCAGGCGCACGCCCCCGAGGATGGCGCCCATCTCCCGCACGTTCACCACCGTCCGCAACAGGCCGATGAGCTGGCCGCCGGTCTCGTCGTCCACCGGCGCCGTGATGCCCATGTCGAACGTCCGCGTCTGCGGATCGAACCGGACGTCGCTGACGGCCAGGTGACCGGCGCTGCCGTCGCCGAACGTCTCCTTCCACCACGGCATGTCGCCCATCAGGTAGCCGTCGGTCGGGCCGGACGCCGCCACCACGCGGCCGTACCGGTCGGTGAGCACCAGCTCCTTGTAGATCGGGTTCTGCCGCGTCGTGTCGGCCAGGAAGGCCGAGACCCTGGAGGCGAGCACCTCCTGCTTCTCGGGCGGGACCTCCCCGGCCCGCTGCCAGGCGCGATCGACCGCCGTCGCCGCCGCCTGGTCGAACGGGCGCTGGCTGCCGGCCGCCGCCGCCACGCGCACCTCAGGCACGTGCGAGAGCACCGACGCGTCGATCACGAGCCGGAACACGTAGGTGTCCACCGCGGCGGCCGTCTGGTCGGCGACCTGCCGCAGCTGGTCTCCCCACGCCTTGCGCAGGTCCGCCTGGCCGATGCCGATGACGAAGTAGCTGGCCGCGACCAGCATGAGGAGGCCGACAACGAGGAAGACCGAGAAGACCCTGGCGTTCAAACGGAGAGAGGCTCGACGCATCGTCGTCCCTCCTTGTTGGAGCCAAGACCAGGGACCGAAACGTCTGCGAGGCCTTCAGTGTGGGCCTCGGAGGGCTTGATGTCAAGCCGCCCCGAGGCCCGGGGAGTGCCCTGTTTCCCTACTTCTTCCGGCCGACCGGGCCGGCGATTTCGTCCGCCAGCGCATCGGCCTTGTAGACCTTCCGGAGCGCCTCGAGGATGAGGCGCGAGTCCACCGACACGGCGCGGTTCACGCCCGCGTCGTAATACACGTAGCCGGGCAGCGACTCGATGTTGCCGTCGAAGATCAGCCCGACGACCTCGCCCTTCCGGTTGACCACGGGCGACCCGCTGTTACCGCCGACGATGTCGTTAGTGCTGACGAAGTCGAAGGGAGTCTTCGGGTCGAGCCGCGGCCGGGCCTCGACCCAGCGCGGCGCCAGCTCGTAGGGCGGCTGGTTGCCGTGCTGCGCCGACCGCTCGTACAGCCCCGCCACGTCGGTGTAGGCCGGGATCACCTGGCCGTCCACCGTGTAGCGCTTCACCGTGCCGTACGAAAGGCGCAACGTGCCCGTGGCGTCGGGGTACGCCTGGGCGCCGTCCACGGCGAACACGGCCTGGCCGATCTTCGGATAGGCCGCCGCCTGGACCGCCGTCACCTCGTCCTCGTACTGCTTGGTGATCTTCTCGGCGTCGGGCTCGATCGACCGGGCCAGCACGATCATCGGGTCGGTGGAGGCGTCCACCGTCGCGCGCCCGCCGGCCTTCAGCAGCCGCACGATCTCGGGGTCGGTGAGGCGGCACGCGTCCACCAGCTCCGCGGCCCGCGCCGCGGGCGTCTTGTCGCCGAGGATCCGCGTGACGATCGGGTGCGACGGCCCGAGGTACTGCTGCATGAAGGTCAGCGACTCGGTCAGGTTGATCTTCTCGCGCGCCGGGTCGATCGGCTGCTGGTCGGCCTGCCGCCGCCCCCCGGAGCGGGCCTCGCGCGCGGCCCGCTCGCGCTCGCCGGCCGGGTCGTAGGCCGCGCGGACGATCTGGCGCGCCTCGGTGAACAGCCGCGAGTTCGCGAGGCCGGCCGCGTTGCCGATGAAGTTGCGCCCGGCGTCGAGCTGGCGCGCCCGCTCGACCGACTTCGCGATGACGCCCCAGGCGTCGCCCAGTTCCTGCTCCTTCGCCGGGTTCTTCGCCAGCTCGGCGCGCAGGCGCCGCTCGGCGGATTCCTTGGCCGCCATCAGCGCCTTGTCCTGGAGCGCCTTCAGCTGGCCGCGCTGCGACTTCAGGCTGTTCTGCACGCCGAACAGCTCCTGCCTCGTCTGGCGCGCGTTCTCGGCGCCCAGGGCGGCCCACTTCTGGATCGCCCGCTCGCGCATCTCGTTGCTGGCGATGGCGAACGGCAGGGCCATGTCGCGGCGGTACTCGAGGTGCGCGACCGTGTTCAGCCGCTGCGTGGCGCCGGGGTGGCCCGAGGTGAAGACCAGCTCGCCCTCCTTCGAGCCGTTCGGCGAGAACCGGAGGTAGTCCGGCGTGCGGGCCGGCTGGCCGTTCTCGTAGAGCCGGAACATCGACACGTCCATGCAGTAGCGCGGGTAGGTGAAGTTGTCGGGATCGCCGCCGAAGAACCCCACGTTGTACTCGACGCCGAACACCAGGCGGACGTCGTCGTAGACCTTGTAGGTGTACAGGTCGTAGAGGGCGCCGGCGTAGAGCGACACGACCTGCTTCTGCACCCCCGCCTGCGGCTCGCCCTGGATGGCGTCGATGATTTTCTGGCGGGCCGCCGACGCCTCCTGCGGCGTCATGCCCGGCGTGACCGCGGCCATCACGCGCGGCGTCACGTCCTCGATGGCCTGGAGGACCATCAGCTTCATGCCGGGCACCTTCAGCTCGTCGGCGCGCGTGGCGGCCAGGAACCCGTTCTTCACGAGGTCGTTCCCGGGCGTGCTCAGGCGCTGCAGCGAGCTGAGGCCGATGTGGTGGTTGGTCAGCACGAGGCCGTCGGGCGACACGATCGAGCCGGTGCCGCCGCCGAAGCGAACCGTCGCCAGCTGCAGGTGCTTCAGCCAGGCGTCGGTGACGTCGAACTTGTACTTCGCCTTGATGGCGGCCTTGGGGATTGCGTTGTACGGCCAGAACCCCTCGTCCGCGTGGAGCGCGACGGCGGCGGTGGCCACGGCCATCGCGACGACGGCCAGCCGGGTGAGCAGTCTTCTCGTCTTCATCATAAGTGAGTACCTCAGGGGCCTCAGGCGTCGGAGTGGTCTTTCGCGATTACGAAATTGAAATTCAGCATTGTAATCCAGGGAAACCGCTCCGACCCCTGCCGACCGTGCGGTACCAGGAGAAGGCGTCGGCGAGGGCGCGGTCGATCGGCGTCTGCGGGAGGCCGAGGTCGCGCACGGCTTTGGCCGGATCGTAGTAGTGGTTGGCGGCGGCCAGCCGGGCCGTCTCGAGCGACAGCAGCGGCTCGCGGCCGGTCAGCCGCCCTGCCAGCTCCATCACGCCCCCGGCGGCCAGGATGAGCGGCGCCGGCGCGGGCAGCAGCAGCGGCCGGCGGCCGAGCACGGCCAGGGCGCGGGCGAACAGCTCGCAATAGGTCAGGTTGACGTGCCCGAGGATGTAGCGCTCCCCGGGGCGCCCCCGCTCCATCGCCGCGATCATCCCCGCGACGACGTCGCGCACGTCCACGAAGTTGTTGCCGCCGCGCCGCGAGCAGAAGATCACCGGCCCGCGCGTGAGCGGCAGCAGCAGCCGGCCGCTCGACGGCTTCGGGTCGAACGGGCCGATCATCAGGCCGGGATTGACGACGACGGTCTCGACGTCGGCCGCGAGGGCGACCTGCTCGGCCTCGCGCTTGGTGACCGCGTAGGGGGTGCGGATCCGCCCCGGGGGCCAGTCGGTCGTCTCGTCGGCGATCCCGCCCGGCGGCGGGAGCCCGATCGCGTCCACGGTGGACACGTGGACGACGCGCTCGACGCCGGCCCGGGCCGAGGCGCGCAGCAGGCGGCGGGTGCCGCCCACGTTGACCTCGCGCACCTGGTCGAACTGCGCCCGGTTGCGGCACCAGAGCGCGATCGACGCCGCCGCGTGATAGACGTGCCGGCAGCCGCGCACCGCGCGCGCCAGCGCCTGTTCGTCGCGAAGGTCGCCCTCCGCCATCTCGCAGGCGAACCCCTCGAGCGCGACGGGGCGGCTCCCCTGCCGGACGAGGACGCGGACGCGCTCGCCGCGCTCGACGAGGCGGCGGGCCAGGTTCCCGCCCAGGAACCCGGTGGCGCCGGTGACGAGCACGAGATCGCCTGCGGCCATGGCGCCCCCGGTGCTACACGCCGATCAGGCGGACGACGAACCAGGCGGCCACGGCCACGGCCGAGCCGGTCACGGCATCGCCGGCGTAGTGATACTCGCCGGCGATCGAGCCGGCCATGATGCTGACGGCGACGAAGAAGAGGACGGCCCCCGCCGCCGGCCACACCGGCGCGACGGCCAGCGCTGTCGCCAGCGCCCCGGCGGCGTGGCCGCTCGGGAACGTGTTGGCGCGGGTGGACGCCTCGCGGACGACGAGGAGGTTCAGGCGGCGCAGCAGGACGTGCCGCGACGCCAGCGGGCTGTCGGGCTGGAGGCCCCACGGCGGCCGCGTCCTGATCCACGGCAGCACGCCGTAGCAGGACAACTCGGCCAGCAGCACCGTGCTCCAGAACCGGTCGGCCGCGCCCCCCTGACCGGCCAGCAGGAATGCCGCCATGCCGGCCGGCAGGACGATGTAGCAGCCGAAGTACGACGCCTCGAGCCACTCGAGCAGCAGCCGCGGCGCCCGGCGCGCCAGGTCGGCCGCGCCCACCTGCTCGCGGAACCACCGGTCGAAGGCGACGAACTTCGCCTCGAACCCGGGCTGCGGATCGACGAAGTAGAACCCCGACAGCCAGTAGCACAGCAGGATGTAGAGCAGCGGGAGCCAGGTCCGCGCGACGTTGCCGAGCGTCGTGTCGGGCAGGCGGACGACGGACCAGTAGGCCGCCGCCAGGGCCGGGGCCAGCACGAGGACCCCGAGGCGGTTCCGGCGTGGAATCCGCCTGAAGGGAACGAGCGCGAGGAGATAGCCGAGGTAGCCGACGATCAGCCAGTCGCAGACGCGCAACGGATTACTCTCCAGCCGGGCCGCCCGGACCGGCGGCGGGGCCGCCCGCGGGCCACGTGCCGGACGTCATCTCGGCCCAGGTCCGGCGACCCCACTCGCGGATGACCGCCAGGTTCTCGGGGCCGATCCCGACCGCGTCGTGCTCGAGGCCGATGAGGCCGTAGGTAATCGTGGCCGAGGCCACCAGCTGGCCGTCCACTTCGGCCGTCGCCGTCACCCGCGCGCCGCTCGACCGGATCGACAGGATCTCGGCCGCGAGGTCGAGCCGGCAGGGCGGGCGCACGGGCCGGCGGAACTGCGCGCCGTCGGCCATCGCCAGCATCGGCAGCACGTCGCGCCCGCTGGCGTGCTTGACCGACTGCTGCACGAGCCG
>JAJXZZ010000098.1 GCA_021779795.1 Acidobacteriota bacterium
CGGGGGCCGACGCCCAGCGCCGCCTGGCCCCCACGCCGCGCCCGGGCTGGCGCCAGGGGCGCGCGCCCGACGAGTTGCGCCGCGCGGGCGCCCTGCTGCTGCTGTTCCCGATCGGGCGGCGCGTGCACCTGCTGCTGACCGTGCGATCGTCGGATCTGCCGAACCACGCGGGCCAGGTGTCGCTGCCGGGCGGCGCGGTCGAGGCAGGGGAGTCGATCGAGGAGGCCGCCCTCAGGGAGGCCAACGAGGAAACCGGCGTCGATCCGGCGAGCGTCCGCCTCCTCGGCCGCCTGACGCCGCTCCACATTCCCGTGAGCGGATACGTCCTGCACCCGGTCGTCGGCGTGTCGGACGTCCGTCCCGCCTATCGCCCCGCCGCGCGCGAGGTCGAGCGGCTCGCCGAGCCGGCGCTCGACGACCTGCTCGACCCCGCGTCGGTCAGGCACGAGTCGATGGTCTGGGACGGCGTGGCGCGGGAGGTGCCGTACTTCTCGCTCGACGGGCTGGTCGTCTGGGGCGCGACCGCCATGGTGCTCGCCGAGTTCATCGCCGTCGCGCTGGCACGCCCCCCGTCCTCTACTTCGCGAGCCCCAGCGCCTTGAGCCGCTCGAGCACGTCGTGCGCGCTCGTGGCGGGATTGACGTGCTTGTCGATGTACAGGATCCTGCCGTCGCGCCCGATGTAGAAGGTCCACCGCGAGGCGTAGGGCTGGTTCCCCGTGATGACGCCGTAGGCCCGGGCCACCTCCTTGCCCGGATCGCTCAGGAGCGGGTAGTCGAGGCCCAGTTCTTCCGCGAACTTCTTGTTGGTCTCCGGCGTGTCCACGCTGGCCGCGAAGTACGCGACGCCGGTCTTCCGAAGCGCGTCGCCGCTCTCACGGAGCGACTTGCACTCCAGCGTTCAACCGCCGGTGAACGCCTTGACGAACCAGGCCAGGACGACGGCCTGCTTGCCCCTGTATTCGGCCAGGCTGTGCATCTTGCCGTCCGTCCCGGGCAGGGTGAAGGCCGGCGCCATGTCGCCGGGCTTCAATTCCCCGGCGGGCGCCGCGTGGACGGTGGCAACCGACGCGAACGCGAGGCCGAGCGACAGAACGGTAACCCCGACTCCTGTCATGGTCCGCCTCCCGAAAGATGTGGTCGATACCCTCTCGAACCATCTTACGCCCGGGCTGCGCGGGAGGGGCCCAATGAATCGGGGCCCTCGTGCCGATAAAAAGAGGGATGGCAGTCCCGATGCCGGGCTCTCAGCCGCCCGTCCAGGTCCCCGGGTTTCGCGATCGCTTCGGCGAGCGGGTGGTCGTGCCCCAGCCGTCCGGAGCGCTGCTGGAATACCTGCACTTTGCCGACCCGATTGCCGGGGCGCCCTTCTTCGCCCAGGCGTTGAAGGACCGGGTGGCGAGGCTGTCCACCTTTTCACACCAGTCGTACTGCCGCGTCCGCCGCCTGCAGCCGGTTCCCGAACGGGAGGGCCGCCCGGCACTCGTCTCGGTGCACGTGCCCGGCCGCCGGCTGGCCGAGCTGCTCCAGACGTCGGCGCGGGCGGGCATCCGGCCGGCGACGGTGGGCGCCCTGGCGGCGGCCCGCCAGGCGATGGCGGCCGTGGCGCTGCTGCACGACTTCGCGCCCGACGGCTTCCACGGCGCCCTCGGCCCGGAGCGGTTGATCCTGCCGGGGGAAGGACGCGTCGTCGTCGCCGAGCACGTGCTCGGGCTGGTCGTCAACGAGGCCGCGAAGGCCTGGGGCGTGAGCCGCACCTGGGTGGACCTGGGCGTCGCGACCTGCGCCGAACCGGGCCGCGCCGGGGACGGCCGCCGAAACGACGTGCTCCAGCTTGGCCTCGTGGTTCTCGCGATGCTGCTGGGCCGGCCCATCGGTCCCGAGGAGTACCCGAACGAGATCGGCTGGCTGCTGCAGCAGGCCACCGAAACCGCTCTCGACGGCACGCGCGCCTCGCTCGGGTTCGACCTGCGGGACTGGCTGGAGCGCATGCTGTCGCCGGAGCCGGATGCCGCTTACGCGAGCCTGCTCGACGCTCAGAAGGCGCTGGCGAAGTTTTCGGCGGACGAGCGCTACAAGCCGTCGCCGGCGGCGTGGGACTCGTTCGTGTCGGTGTGCGAGGCGGCGGCGCTCAGGATGGCGGCCCCTGTGGTCGAGGCCGCGCCGCCCGCCAAGCCGCCAGCCGCGCTGCATTCCGCCGGGCGCGATGAAGGCGCGGCGGCCGTTCCGGACACCGGCGCGGAGGCGCCAAGCCTGGCGGAGATGCTCGGCATCGGCGAGGCGCCGCTGGCTGCGCGCGAAGGAGAACCGACCGGCGGCGCCGCCGACGTCTTCAGCTCGTGGGCGCTCTCGGTGCCGTCGGAAACCGCGGCGGACGTGCTCGGGCGGTTCACGCCTGGCGAGCAGTCGCCGCGCGCGAGCGCGCCGCCCCAGGCCCGCCCGTACGAAACGGCTGCGCGAACGCCGGCCGCGACCGCTCCGCCTCCTGTCCAGCGCGCCCCCGCGCCCGAGGACCTCTCGTTCGTCTCGGTCTCCGACCGGGCCGAACCGCTGGTTGGCGACCTGGCGGACGTGCCCGGGGCCGTGCCCCCGCCCGGCGGGGAGGCGGCCACCGCGCGCGTGCAGGCGGCCCCCGAGGTTGACCGCCCCCGGCCGCGCGCGCGCTCCCGCTTCGGAGGGTTCTTCGGCCGCCGGGCTCGGCGCTTGCGGCGCGCCCATGTGCCCGGGACGCCTGGACGGGCCAGCCGGGCGGTCGGGTGGTCCGTGCACGTCCTGGTCATCGTCGCGCTCCTGGCGGCCGCGGCGGCCGCCGCCATGCAGGCCCCCCGCTTGTGGCCCGACGTGTTCGACGCCCGCCGATCGACCGGATGGCTCAGGATCGACAGCGACCCGATGAGCGCGGCCGTGACGATCGACGGCGAGTTCCGGGGCCGCACGCCGATCGTGGTGCAGCTCGACGCCGGCTCGCACCAGGTCGAGATGCAGAGCGGCACCGCCAGGGAGTCCAGGACGGTGCAGGTCTCGGCGCACGAGACGGTGATGGAGGAGGTGGCCTTCGCGGGCGCTCACGAGATCGGCGGCCTGGCGATTTCGACCTATCCCGACGCCGGGCGCGTCACGATCGACGACGTGCCGCGCGGGCGGGCCCCGCTGCGCATCGGCGGCCTGGCGCCGGGGGACCACGCGCTCAGGGTCGAGACGCCGCTCGGCGCGCAGGAGCAGTTCGTGAAGGTCCGGGCGGGCCAGGTCGTCTCGGTGTCGGTGCAGACCGTTTCCTGGATCAGCGTGGCGGCGCCGTACGACCTCGACGTGTTCGAGAACGGGCGGCGGCTCGGGACCACGGGCAGCGCGGCCGTGATCGTGTCGCCGGGCCGCCATCACCTCGAGTTCGTGAACCTGCCGCTCGGCGTCAAGCTCGAGCAGGCCGTGGACACGAGACCCGGACAGATGGCCGACGTGCGCCTGGACCTGCCGATGGGCCTGATGAACCTGACGTGCGACGAGCCGGCCGAGGTCTTCGTGGACGGCCGGAGCGTGGGCACGACGCCGCTGTCGGGGCTGGCCGTGCCGCTCGGCTCGCACGACGTCACGTTCGAGAACCCCCGCTTCGGCCGCCTGGAGTACAGGCTCACGGCCACGCTCGCCGCCCCGGTCAGGCTGGCGGCGTCCTTCCGCGGCAAGTAGCCCCGATCACTCCTGCGCGGCCGTCGCCTCGAGGGCATTCCGCGAGCCGAGGCTTGCTGCGCATGGGTTCATGGGACCATGATAGTCCGGGCCCCGGGGAGGGGGCGTGACGTGAGGAGTGCCCTGATGATTGCCGGTTCCTGCTTCGTGCTCGGCCTGGCCGCGTCGTCGCGGGCCCAGGAGCCCGCCCACCCGCGCGTTGACGAGGCGGCGGCCGGGCGGTTCGCCGCGCTCGCGCTCGACTGCGTCCACAAGGAGTACCCGAACAAGATCGCGCACGTCCTGTCGAGCGACGCCGACGTGCTCCCGCCGCGCGAGCTGACGCCGGCCTTCTACGGGTGCTACGACTGGCACTCGTCCGTGCACGGCCACTGGCTGCTCGTGCGCCTGGCGCGGACGTTCCCCGGCGCGCCGTTCGCCGCCAGGGCCCGGGCCGCCGTGGCCGAGAGCCTGACGCCCGGGCACATCGCCGGCGAGGTGAAGTACATCAACGGCGCCGGGCGCGCCAGCTTCGAGCGGCCGTACGGCATCGCGTGGTTGCTGCAGCTCGACGCGGAGCTGCGTGAGTGGAACGACGCGCAGGCCAGGCAGTGGGCCGCCGCGCTCCAGCCGCTGACGGCCGCCGCCGTCGCCAGGCTGAAGGAGTGGCTGCCCAAGCTGGACAACCCGATCCGGATCGGCGAGCACGACCAGACCGCCTTCTCGTTCGGCCTCATCCTCGACTGGACGCGCGTCTCGGGCGACCGCGCCATGGCCGACCTGCTCACCAGCCGCATCCGCGACTACTACCTGAAGGACCGCGGCTGCCCGATCTCGTGGGAGCCGTCCGGCCAGGACTTCCTCTCGCCCTGCCTGGCCGAGGCCGACCTGGTGCGCCGCGTCCTGCCGCCGGCGGAGTATTCGAGCTGGCTGACCGGCTTCCTGCCCGGCATCCCGTCGGACGGGAGCGCCGCCTGGCTGGTCCCCGCGGTCGTCACCGATCCGAGCGACCCGAAGCTGGCGCATCTCGACGGCCTGAACCTGAGCCGCGCCTGGATGCTCGAGGGGATTGCCTCGGGCCTGCCCGCCGGCGACGCGCGCCGGGCGTCGCTGCTGGCGGCCGCGTCGCGCCACCGCGACGCGGGCCTGAAGGCGGTGACCGGCGAGCATTACGAGGGCGGCCACTGGCTGGGCAGCTTTGCGGTGTACCTGACGACGAAGAGGGGACTCGGGCAGGGAGGGAACTGACGGGGCACTTTCTCAATCTCGCGATACTGCGATCTTGCGAAGTGCGAAGTGTGAAGTACGAAGTTCGAAGTAGGGCTGGTCGCGGGGTCGCCGGCCCATTCAACTTCGTACTTCTTACTTCTTACTTCGTACTTCTTACTTTGCACGATCACGAGATGCTGAGAGTTCCCTGTGCCTGTAGCAGCCGACCAGGTGGTCGTTGACCATCCCGACCGCCTGCATGAAGGCGTAGCAGATCGTCGATCCGACGAACCTGAACCCGCGCTGTCGGAGGTCCCGGCTGAGGGCGTCCGACACCGCGGTCCGGGCGGGAACCTCGCGCATCGAGGCCCACCGGCCGACGATCGGCGCGCCGCCGACGAAGCGCCACAGGTAGGCGTCGAACGATCCGAACTCGCGCTGCACCTCGAGAAAGGCCTTCGCGTTCCCGATGGCCGCGTCGATCTTCAGGCGGTTGCGGACGATGCCCGCGTCGCCGAGCAGGGCGGCCACCTTGCCCGCCCCGTAGCCGGCCACGGCGGCGGGTTCGAACAGGTCGAACGCCTCGCGGTATCTCTCGCGCTTCCTGAGGATCGTGATCCAGCTCAGGCCGGCCTGCGCGCCCTCGAGCGCCAGCATCTCGAACAGGTGCCGGTCGTCGTGCGCGGGCACGCCCCACTCCTCGTCGTGGTAGGCGAGGTAGAGCGGGTCGGTGCCGGGCCACGGGCAGCGCGTGGGCGGCATCTCAGTATCCCAGCGACTGGCGCAGCCAGCGCTCGGTCTCTTCGACGCTCATGCCCGTGCGCCTCGCGTAGTCCTCCACCTGGTCGCGGCCGACGCGGCCGAGGCTGAAGTACTTCGCCCGCGGGTGGCTGAAATAGAGGCCGCTGACGCTGGCGGCGGGCGACATCGCGCACGTCTCGGTCAGCGTGATCCCGAGCGGCTCGGCGTCGAGCAGGGCGAAGAGCCGCCGCTTCTCGTGGTGGTCCGGACACGCGGGGTAGCCGAACGCCGGGCGGATCCCGCGGAACCGCTCGGCCCGCAGCGCCTCGGCGTCGAGCGCCGCGTCGGCCTCGTAGCCCCACTCGCGCCTGGCCCTGGCGTGGAGGAATTCGGCGAACGCCTCGGCGAGCCGGTCGGCGAGCGCCTTGACCATGATGGCGCGGTAGTCGTCGTGCTCGCGCTGGAATCGCGCTGCCAGCGCCTCCGCGCCCAGGCCGGACGTGACGGCGAACGCGCCGAGGTAGTCGCGGGCGCCGCTCGACCGCGGCGCGACGAAGTCGGCCAGGCTCCGGCTCGGCCCGTTGTCGGCCGGCTCCTCCTGCTGCCGCAGCATCGGGAACCGCGTCAGCTCGCGCCCGCGCGCCTCGTCCTCGAAGACGACGATGTCGTCGCCGTCGCCGGCGGCGGGCCAGAACCCGTACGCCCCGCGCGCCTGGAGCAGCCTCCCCGAGACGATCTCGTCCAGCAGGCGCCGGCCGTCGTCGTAGAGCTCGCGCGCGGCCGCGCCGTGCTCGGGGTGGTCCAGCACGGCGGGGAAGCGGCCCTTCACCTGCCAGGCCGCGAAGAAGAACGTCCAGTCGATGAGCGGCACCAGGTCGGCCAGGGGGACGTCCTCCAGGTGCCGGCGCCCGAGGAACGCCGGGACGGGCGGCGCGTAGGCCGCGTAGTCGAGGCGCGGGGCGTTGGCGCGGGCGGCGGCGAGCGGCAGCAGGCGACGGGCTTTCGGCCCGCCGTACTGCCGGCGCAGCGCCTCCTGCTCGGCCCGGTTCTCCGACTCGAACGCGGCCCGCGCGCGCGGGTCGAGCAGGCGGGCCACGACGCCGGTGACGCGCGAGGCGTCGGGCACGTAGGCCGTCGGGCCGCCGTAATTCGGCGCGATTCGCACGGCCGTGTGCTGCCGGCTCGTCGTCGCGCCGCCGATGAGGAGCGGGACCGTGAAGCCGGCGCGCTCCATCTCGCGGGCGACCGTCGCCATCTCGTCGAGCGACGGCGTGATGAGGCCGCTCAGGCCCACGATGTCGGCCTTCCGCGCGGCGGCCTCGGCGAGGATCCGCTCGCCCGGCACCATGACGCCGAGATCGACGACCTCGTAGTCGTTGCAGCCGAGCACCACGCCGACGATGTTCTTGCCGATGTCGTGGACGTCGCCCTTGACCGTGGCGAGCAGGATGCGGCCGCGCGCCTGCCGGCCGCCCCCCTCGCGCCCGGCCTCCATGAACGGCTCGAGCAGCGACACCGCCTTCTTCATCGCGCGGGCGCTCTTGACCACCTGCGGCAGGAACATCCGCCCGGAGCCGAACAGGTCGCCCACCCGCTTCATGCCGTCCATGAGCGGGCCCTCGATGATGGCCAGCGGCGCCAGGCCCTGGCCTCTCGCCTCCTCGAGGTCCGCCTCGAGGAAGTCGAGGACGCCGTGGACCAGCGCGTGCGCCAGGCGCGCGGCCACCGGCTCCCGGCGCCACGCGAGATCCGGCTCCCGCTTCTTCGCCTCGCCCCTGACGCCCGACGCGAACTGCACCAGCCGCTCGGTCGCGTCGGGCCGCCGGTCGAACAGCACGTCCTCGACGCGCTCGAGCAGGTCGGGCGGGATGTCCTCGTAGACGGCGAGCTGCCCGGCGTTGACGATGCCCATGTCGAGGCCGGCGCGGATCGCGTGGTACAGGAACGCGGCGTGCATCGCCTCGCGCACCGCGTCGTTGCCGCGGAAGGCGAACGACAGGTTGCTGATGCCGCCGCTGACGCGCGCCAGCGGGAAGGCCGCCTTGAGCCGCCGCGTCGCCTCGATGAAGGCGAGCGCGTAGCGGTTGTGCTCCTCGAGGCCGGTGGCGACCGCCAGCACGGCCGGGTCGAAGACGATGTCGGAGGGGGCGAACCCGGCGCGCTCGACCAGCAGGCGGTAGGCGCGCCCGAGCACCTCCACCTTGCGGTCGGCGGTGTCGGCCTGCCCGGCCTCGTCGGTGGCCATCACGACGACGGCGGCGCCGTAGCGGGCGATGGCCCTCGCCCGGCGCAGGAACTCCTCCTCGCCCTCCTTGAGGCTGATGGAGTTGACGATCGGCTTGCCCTGCAGGCACTTGAGGCCCGCCTCGATGACCGGCCACCGCGAACTGTCAACCATGACCGGCAGGCGGGCGATCTCGGGCTCGGTGGCGACGAGGTTGAGGAACGTCGTCATCGCCCGCTCGGCGTCGAGCAGCCCCTCGTCCATGTTCACGTCGAGGATGTTGGCGCCGCCGCGGACCTGCTCGAGCGCGACGTCGGCCGCCGCGGCGAAGTCGCCCGACGTGACGAGGCGCCGGAACTTCGCCGATCCGGCGACGTTGGTCCGCTCGCCGATCATCTGGAAGTTGCTGTCGGGGCGGATCGTCAGCGTCTCGAGGCCGGCGTAGCAGGTGAGCGTCGCGTCCCGCTCGGGCACCGCCCGCGGCGGCAGGCCCTCGACCGCCCGCGCGATCGCGCGAATGTGGTCCGGCGTGGTCCCGCAGCAGCCGCCGACGATGTTGAGGAGCCCGTCGGCGGCAAACTGGCCGAGCAGCGCCGCCGTCTCGGCCGGGAGTTCGTCGTAGTCGCCGAAGGCGTTCGGCAGGCCCGCGTTGGGATAGCAGAGGACGAACGTGTCGGCCAGGCGCGCGAGGTCGGCGAGGTACGGGCGGATCTCCCGGGCGCCCAGGGCGCAGTTGACGCCGACGGCGAGCGGCCGGGCGTGGGCGACCGACGTCCAGAAGGCCTCCACCGTCTGGCCCGAGAGCGTCCGGCCGCTCCGGTCCGTGATCGTGACCGAGAGCAGCAGCGGCAGTTCCACGCCCGCGCGCTCGAACTCCCCGAGCGCGGCGGCGATGGCCGCCTTGGCGTTGAGCGTGTCGAAGATCGTCTCGACGAGCAGCAGGTGGCAGCCGCCCTCGATGAGCCCGCGGATCTGCCCGGCATACGCGTCGCGCACCTGGTCGAACGTCACGGCGCGGAACGACGGGTCCGAGACGTCGGGCGAGAGGGACAGCGTCTTGTTCGTCGGGCCGATCGACCCGGCGACGAACCGCGGCCGATCGGGCGTGCGGGCCGTCCACTCGTCGGCCGCCGCGCGGGCCAGGCGGGCCGCGGCGGCGTTCATCTCGTAAACCGCCCCCTCGAGGCCGTAATCCGCCTGCGCGATGGCGGTCGCGCCGAACGTGCAGGTCTCGACGATGTCGGCGCCGGCGGCGAGGTACTCGCGGTGGATGCCGGCGACCACGTCGGGCCGGGTCAGGACCAGGACGTCGTTGTCCCCCTCGAGGTCGCGGCCGTGGCCCGCGAACCGCGTCCCCCTGAAGTCGGCCTCGGCCAGCCTCGCCCGCTGCACCATCGTGCCCATGGCGCCGTCGAGCACGAGCACCCGGCGGGCCAGCAGCGCCGACAGCAGCGAGGCGGTTGAATGGGACATGGGAGTTGATTGTACACTGGCGGATATGCCCATTCGGATTCTCATCACCGGCGGCACCTTCGACAAGCAGTACGACGAGATTCACGGGCGGCTCGTGTTCAAGGACTCGCACGTCGGCGAGATGCTGCGGCTGGGGCGCTGCCGCGTGGACGCGGAGCTGCGGACGATCATGATGGTGGACAGC
>JAJXZZ010000099.1 GCA_021779795.1 Acidobacteriota bacterium
GGGGGCGCCAGGCCAGCCAGAGGCCGCGCAGGCCCAGGTAGGCGAGGTAGACGGCGCCGGCGACCTTCACGGCCTCCAGCGTCGACGGCCACCGGGCGAACACCGCCGACATCCCGAACGCCGACGCCAGCGCCAGCGACGAGTTGCCGATGTTGACGCCAACGACGGTGAAGAGGGCCGCGGCGCGGCCCTCTTCGAGCGCCATCTCGGTCACGACCGCCATCGTCGCGCCGGGGCTGACGACGAGCAGCCCGGAGATGGTGGCGAAGGCGAAGTACCGTGCGTCGAACATGCCAGTCCGGCCGCGCTACGGCTTCAGCATCGCGTCACGCCTGGCCTTGAACTCCGTGCCCGGCTTCCACTGCGGGTACCGGTCGGCCTGCGCGACGCGGTAGCCCACCATCCAGTAGTACTGGAGATCCTGGACGGCGCCGCTCATGTCCCAGTTCGGCTTCACCTTGTCGGACGGCTGGTGATAGTCGTGCGCGGTGAAGTCGGCCATCCGGGCCTTGCCCCAGCCCTCGGGCCGCCCGACGTAGTCGATGCCCGCGCCGCTCGCCAGCGCCGGCACGCCCATCTGCGCGAACGGGAAGTGGTCGGACCGGTAGAAGCCGCCCCGTTCGGGGGCGGGGTCCGGCTTGATGACGCGCCCCTGCTCGGCGGCCACCTTCGCCGCGTAGTCGTCGAGGTCGGAGTTGCCGAGGCCGGTGATCGTGAGGTCCTTCGTCTGGCCGAGGACGTTCAGCGCGTCCATGTTCACGACGCCCAGCGTCTTCGCCAGCGGGTAGAGCGGGTTGGCGGCGTAGTAGCCCGAGCCGAGCAGCCCCTGCTCCTCGCCCGTCACCGCCATCATGAGGATCGTCCGCTTGGGCCTGACCGGCATCGCGGCGAACGCCCGCCCGATCTCGATCAGCCCGGCGACGCCGGTCGCGTTGTCCACCGCGCCGTGGTAGACCGGGTCGCCGTTGACCGGCACGCCGACGCCGAAGTGGTCCCAGTGCGCCGTGTAGATGACGTACTCGTTCTTCAGGGCGGGGTCGCTGCCCTCGATCTTCCCGATGACGTTGCGCGAGTCGATCCGGCGCACGGTGTTGTGCAGGGTGACCGACGCGGTCACGCCGAGCGGCACCGGCTTGAAGTCGCGCGAGCGGGCCGTCTTCTTCAGCGCCTCGTAGTCCTGGCCGGCCATGGCGAAGAGGGCCCTGGCCTGGTCGTGGGTGATCCAGCCCTCCACCGCCGCCCGCGTCATGTTGTCGTCGGGCGCGGCCAGCGTGAACTGCTCGGCCGTCTTGCCCTGCACGACCGAGAACGGGTAGCTCGCCGGCTCGGTCTCGTGCACGATGATCACCGCGGCGGCGCCCATCTTCTGGCCCATCTCGTACTTGTAGGTCCAGCGGCCGTAGTAGGTCATCGCCCGCCCGCCGAACGTCTTGGGATCGAGTTCCGCCGGGTTGGCCGGGTCGGGCACGGGCGGGTCGCCGACGAGCACGACCATGGTCTTGCCCTTGAGATCGACGCCCTTGTAATCGTCCCAGTTGTACTCGGGCGCTTGGACGCCGTAGCCGACGAAGACCATGGGCGACTTGTCCACGCCGACCTGGTCGGTGACCCGCTGCGTCCACGCCACGAAGTCGTCGCGCCACTTCAGGTCGCGCGTCTTCGCGCCCTTGCGGAACGTCAGGACCGCCTTCTGGTCGGTCACGATGCCGACCATGGGCACCTTCTGCACGTAGGTGCCGTCGGGGTTGCCGGGCTGGAGGCCCGCCTTCTTGTACTGCTCGGTGATGTAGGCGACGGTGAGATCCTCGCCGTGCGTGCCGGGCGCGCGCCCCTCGAACTGGTCCGACGAGAGCGTCCTGGTGTGCTCGAGCACCTTGTTGCCGTCGATCGCGGGAAACGAAACCGCGGCGCTGGCCGCCGGCGGCCGCGTGCCGCCGCAGGACGCGGCGGCCACCGCCACCGACGCCGCCAGGACCGCCATCCACAATTTCTTCATTGCGCAACTCCTCGATGAGGGCCGTATTCGACGAGGTGGCATTCTATACCAGCCCGCCCCCGTCGCCGGCGGCCCGCCCGCCGGCGACGGGGGTTCGGCCCTGCTGATATAGTGCGGATGTGACCTACCGCCAGGAACTCAGGCCGATGCTCGCGCTCGCCGGGCCGGTCGTGCTCGCCGAGATCGGCTGGGTGACGATGGGCATCGTCGACACGATCGTCGTCGGCCCCCTCGGCCCGTCGGCCATCGGCGCCGTGGGCATCGGGAGCATCCTCTTCCTGGCGCTGGGCATCTTCGGCATGGGCCTGCTGCTCGGCCTCGACACGCTGGTGTCGCACGCGTTCGGCGCCGGGCGGCTGGAGGAGTGCCACCGCTGGCTGCTGCACGGCGTCACGCTGAGCCTGATCGCGGCGCCCCTGCTGACGCTCGTCGCGATCGGGGGGATCTTCCTGCTGCCGCGGGGCGGCCTGCAGCCCGAGGTGCTGGCCCTGACGGTGCCCTACCTGCACGTCATCGTGTGGAGCCTGCTGCCGCTGCTGCTCTACGCGTCGTTCCGGCGCTATCTCCAGGCCCTCGGCATCGTCAGGCCGATCACGGTGGCGCTCGTCACGGCCAACGTCATCAACGCGGCGGCGGCCTGGGCGCTGGTCTACGGGCACCTCGGCCTGCCGGCGATGGGCACGACCGGCTCGGCCGTCGCCACGCTGGTCTCGCGCATCTACCTGGCGGCCGCGCTGTTCGCCTCGGTGGTGGCCGCCGATCGGCGGCACCGCGTGCGCCTGCGAAGCGTGCCGTGGCGGCCCGACCGGCACCGGCTCGAGCGGCTGGTGAGGCTCGGCCTGCCGGCGGCCGCGCAGGCGACGCTCGAGATGGGGGTCTTCGCCGCGGCCAGCGCCCTGGCGGGCCGCCTCGACCCGGTGTCGCTGGCCTCGCACCAGATCGCGCTGAACCTGGCGAGCCTGACCTTCATGGTGCCGCTCGGCGTGTCGTCGGCCGGGGCCGTCCGCGTCGGCCAGGCGATCGGCCGGCAGGACCCGCGCGGCGCGGCGCACGCGGGCTGGATGGCGCTGACCATCGGCGTGGCGTTCATGTCGGCGGCGGCGCTGACGTTCGCCCTCGCGCCGCGCCCGCTCATCGAGCTGTTCAGCTCGAGCCAGGCGGTGTTCGCCGTCGCGCGGCGGCTGCTGCTGATCGCGGCGATGTTCCAGCTCTTCGACGGCCTGCAGGGCGTCTCGACCGGCGTGCTCCGGGGACTGGGCGACACCCGGACGCCGATGGTCAGCAACCTGGCCGGGCACTGGCTGGTGGGCCTCCCGGTCGGCTACGCGCTGTGCTTCCGGTGGCATTGGGGCGTCGCCGGGCTGTGGACCGGGCTCTCGGTCGGCCTCGTCGCGATCGGATCGACGCTGCTCCTCACCTGGCAGCGCAGGATCGCGGCCCTGGCCGGGGGAGCCTTGAGGTAACATGGTCAGACCTTGCAACGCGACGGCAACGTGGAGGCGAGCATGAGGGTATTCTGGCGGCCGCTGGCGCTGGCGGCCGCATTCGTGGTGATCGCGGCGACCGGCCCGGCGTCAGCCCAGACGGTGATCGTCACCCAGGCCCCGGCGGCGTCCGCCATCCAGCTTGGCCTCAACTCCGACACGGTGGCGACGGCCACGGCCGACGCGAAGGGGCAGGCGACGCTGTCGCTCGATCTCGCCTCCCACGGCGGGAAGAAGGACACCGACGCCCGGATCTTCGTCGACGTGTGCGGCACGTCGCGGCGCATCACGCTGGTCGAGACCGGCTACGAGCCGCCCATGCCGGCGGCCGGCTGCGTCCGCCACCAGATCTTCGGCGTCTTCTACATCCGCGACGTCACGACGCTCGTCGTCAACGCCTCGGAGGAATCCCAGGCCGTCTGGCTCAGGCAGGGTCCCGTGCCGGGCCACTGGCTCAGCAACGAGGTCGCGGGCGGGTCGGCCGAGGCGACCGGCAGCGCGCTGCTCATCCCCGACGGGTTCGTGGCGTTCGCCGGCGGGGGCATCGGCAGCTACAGCAACGCCGTCGCGGTGTCGTGCGGCACGCAGACCGACTGCGTCGGCAAGAGCACCCGGCTGACCGGGCGGTTCGGCGTCGACATCTGGCTCAAGCCGCACCTGGCCGTCTCGGCCAGCTACCTGCGCCCGGTCAGCGCCCAGACGGCCGGATCGGGCTCCGGCTACACTTTCACCAGCTCGCTCGGGACGAACCTCGCCGTGGTGACGGCCAAGCTGGGATTTTCGGCCAGGCGCTTCCGGTTCTACGGAGAGGGAGGCGCGGACTACACCTGGGCCAAGCTGACCAGCGTCGAAACCATCGCCGACCGCACGGTCACCGTGGACGGGTCGCCGGTGACGATCCCGGGGGGCACGCAGACGCTCACGCTCAAGACGGGCGGAATCGGCTGGGTGTTCGGCGGCGGGGTCGAGTACTGGATGAAGCGGAAGGTGGGGCTCTACACCGAGATCGGCAGGGCCAAGCTGCGGGGCACGCCGGTGAGCGGCGGCGAGGGCCGCCTGGACGACGGCCTCTTCTACGCGCTGGTCGGCTTCAAGCTCCACGTGCTCGGCGGCTGACCCGGCGCCCGCCTACTGGATTGCTTTCAATTCGACCTCGAAGACCAGCGTGGCGTTCGGCGGGATGATGCCGAAGCGGACCCCGCCGTAGCCAAGCGACGGGGGAATGACGAGCCTCCGCAGCCCGCCCACCTGCATGCCGGGGACCCCCCGGTCCCACCCCGGGATCACGGTGGAGCTGCCCAGCGTGAACGTGAGCGGTTCGCCGCCCGTCGAGGTGCCGAACTCCAGCCCCTTCCCGTCCACCTTCGTCGGGTCGTACAGCCAGCCGGTGTAGTCCACGGTGACCGTGCTGGTGCTGGTCGCCGCGACCCCGCTCCCCACACGAAGGTCGGTCTGGCTATACGCCGCGCTCGACGGCGTCGTCGGCGAATTACTGCAGGCCGCCGCGGCAACGATCGCCGCGCCGGCGCATCCCATACGAACAGCGCGCATCAGGTTCACGGGCACTCCATCGAACAAGTGGCAGGCTCCCGATTATCACACGGATCCCCGGACGACGTTCAAGCGCCCGGCAGGGCGGCGGCGCCGGAGCGGCCGGCACGGGTCGATCGCGCGCCCGGGCGTTGCGACTTTCAACAGTGGGCGCCGGGGCCGGATCGCGCAGATTGCTGAGGAATTCCGCGCCGAATTCCCGCCACGAGTTTGTGAACAATTTCACACGGCGCCTTGTCTCCGCGCCTCCGTTCGGGCAGAATACTCGTGGTCGGACGCGGCTGCAGACCGTGCCGAGAACCAGTGCGCCGGTTGATATCGGTCGGCTCACGTCATCATTCCCGTTTCTGTTTCGCGGCCTCCCTCGGCCGCCTGGTTCCTCCGGCTCCCCCATCTGCCGCCGTCCGACGCCGGACGCGCGCCGCAATTCCGCGGCGTGCCGGCGAACGCCCCCCGGGAAAGCTGAGCCCCTCGATCCCGATCCGCTGACAAGGGATTCGCCATGTTCGACCTGCTCGTCGTGGCGGCGATGCTGGCGTGTGCGTGGATGGCGGTCCGCGGCGCGCGGCTGCTCATCGCCGCCCTGTGGCTCGCGGGCGCGTCGGCGCTCGCGGCGCTGCTGCTGTATCGGCTCGGGGCCCCCGAGGTGGCGGTCATCGAGCTCAGCGTGGGCGCCGGCCTGGTGACGGTGTTGTTCGTGTTCGCGATCAACATCTCCGGGGAGGAACCGCCCGGCGCCCTCACCTCCCCCGTGCCCTGGCCGCTCGCCGCGCTGGCGGTGGCGTGGCCGCTCGCCCTGGCCGCGACGATGGTGCTGCCGACGGTCCGCCCGGCGGCGGTCCTCGGGCCGGCCGACCGGTTCGCGACCGTCCTGTGGGAGCAGCGCGGCCTCGACACGCTCCTGCAGGTCGTGCTGATCGTCGGGGGCGTGCTGGCGGTGCTCGGCCTGCTGGCGGCGCGGCGGCCGCGCCCCGGGAAGGAGCCTCGATGATCCCGCTGTCGCTCGTGGCGTCGGTCGCCGTGCTGGGGCTGGTCGGCATCGGCCTGTTCGGCCTGCTCGTCACGCGCCATCTCATCAAGGTCGTGGTCGGCCTGCAGGTGCTGGTCAAGGGGGCGCTCGTGGCGCTCGTCCTGGCGGGCCGGATCACCGGCCAGGTGCAGGTCGCGCAGAGCATGGCCCTGACGGTCATCGTGGCCGACACGATCGTGTCGGTCGTCGCCCTCGCGCTGGCGGTGCAGGTGCGGCGGCAATTCGGCACCCTCGACGTCCGGGCGCTGTCGGCGCTGCGGAGGTAGGCATGTCCACGATCGGCTTCCTCGCGCTGCTCTCGATCGCGGTGCCCTGGCTTGGGGCGGCCGTCGTGCGGCTGCTCGGCGACGGACGGCCCCGCGCGCAGCACGGCACGGCGGTCTCGTTCGCGCTGGCCGGCGCGGCGGTGGCCGTGGCGATGATCCCGAGGGCGACCGGCGTCGGCGTCCTCGACGTCCCGCTCGGCTCGGCCTTCGGGCGCCTGACGCTGCTGCCCGACGGCCTCGGCGTCTTCCTCGCCGTCGTCGCCGAGGTCATCGGCAGCCTCGCCGTCGTCTTCTCGGTGGACTACATGAGGGGCGAGCGGCAGTTGGGCCGCTACTACGCCTACGTCCTGTTCTTCATCGGCGCCATGGTGGGACTCGTCCTGTCGAGCAACCTGCTGCTGCTGTTCGTGTTCTGGGAGATCACGGCGCTCTGCTCGTACGCCCTGATCTCCTTCTACAACGACGACCCGAAGGCGGTGGCCGCCGGCATCAAGGCGCTCATCGTGACGCAGGTGGGCGGCATCGGCCTGCTGGCCGGCGCCCTGCTGCTCTACGCCTACCAGGGCAGCTACGACATTCCGACCTTCCTCGCCACCGCCGGCGGACTGCCCCCGACCGTGCTGGCCGTGATGGCCTTCGGCTTCCTCGTGGCGGCGGCGGCCAAGTCGGCGCAGTTCCCGTTCCAGACCTGGCTGCCCGACGCCATGGAAGCGCCGACGCCGGTCAGCGCCCTCATCCACGCCGCGACGATGGTCAACGCCGGCGTGTACCTGCTGGCCCGTTTCTACCCGGCGTTCGAGGGCGTGCCGTACTGGACGCTCGCCGTCCTCTCGGTCGGCACCGTCACGGCGCTGCTGGCGGCGGTCATGGCCATCGTGTCCACCGACCTCAAGCGGGTGCTGGCGTACTCGACGGTCAGCCAGCTCGGCTACATGGTCTATGCCATCGGGGCCGGCGGGCTGTTCGCCAGCCAGTTCCACCTGCTCTCGCACGCCGTGTTCAAGGCGCTGCTGTTCCTGTCGGCCGGCGCCGTCATCCACGCCGTGCACACGCGCGACATGCGCGAGATGGGCGGCCTCGGCGCCCGCATGCCGGTCGCGCGGACGGTGATGGTCATCGGCGGCCTCGCGCTGGCCGGGATCCCGATCCTGAACGGGTTCTGGAGCAAGGAACTCGTGCTCGAGGCCGGCCACGCCGGCGGGCCGGCGTGGGCCTGGGCGTTCATGCTCGTCGGCGCCGGCCTCACGGCCCTCTACACGCTGCGGTTCCTGTCGATGGTCTTCTACGGGGAGCCCCGCGGGAGGCTCGCCGCGCACGACGCCGGCGTCGCCATGCAGGTGGCGCTCGTCCCGCTGGCTCTCGGCACGCTCACCACGTGGCTGCTGGCCGGGCCGTTCGGCGCGTATCTCGGGCCGGCGGCCGGCGCGGCGCACGCGGCGGAGACGACGCGCCGGATCGTGGTGCAGGTCGCCACCGCGCCCGCGACGGCGCTCGCCCTGGCGGTCGTGGCGCTGGGCCTGGCCGCCTGGTGGCGGCGCGCGAGCCTGTCGGGCGTGGCGCGCGCGCTCGGCGGCGTCGGGCGCGCGGCGTCGAACGGCTTCGGATTCGAGGCGATCAACCGCGGCATCGTGCGCGCCACGGTCGCCTCGGCCGAGGCGCTGCGGACGACGCAGAACGGCGTGCTGAACTGGAACGTGGCGGCAATCCTCGCCGGGCTGGCGGCGGTGCTGGCCGTCCTGGCGCTCGGTGTGGTCCGAGGCGTATGACTCCTTCACTGGCGCTGACCTGGCTGCTCCTCCTGCCCCTCGTCGCCTCTCCCGTCGTCTACCTGGCGGGGCGAATCAGCGTCCGCCTCGGGGCCTCGGCCGCGCCCGCGCGGTGGCTGTCGTCGCTGACGCTGGCGGCGGCGTTCGTGCCCCTCTGCTACGCCGCCCCCGCCGTGCTGGCCGGCGGCACGATCACGCTCGAGGTCGGCGCGATCGCGCTGCGGATGGACGGCGTCGGGCTCGTGCTGGCCGTCACGACGATCGGGCTGACCTTGCTCGTGTCGGTGTTCTCGGCCCCCTACATGCGCGGCGAGGAGGGCGAGGAGAAGCACTACGCGCTGCTGGTCGCGATGGCGGGAACGATGGTCGGCCTCGGGTGCGCGGGCGACCTGTTCAACCTCTGGGTCTGGTTCGAGGCGATGGCCGTCACCTCGTTCCTGCTCGTCGCCTTCTACCGCGAGGAGCGCGGCGCGCTCGAGGCCGGCGTCAAGTACCTCGTCCAGTCGGCGGTGGGCTCGGCGCTGGTGCTGGTCGGGATCGCCCTCGTGTTCGCGCGCACCGGCACCCTGGACCTCCGGCAGGTCGCGGCCGTCCTGGCGCCGCCGCTGCCGCTGCCGCTCCTCGCGGCGGGCGCGCTGTTCCTGATCGGCTTCGGCGTGAAGACGGCGCTGGTCCCGCTGCACACCTGGCTGCCCGACGCGCACTCCCAGGCCCCGAGCGGCATCAGCGCGATGCTGTCGGGCGTCGTCATCGAGGCGGGGCTGGTGGCGATGCTGCGGGCGCTCGCCTGCCTGGCGCCGGCCGCCCCGGCGTGGGGCACGCTGCTGCTGGCGTTCGGGGCGCTGAACATGCTGGTCGGCAACCTGATGGCGCTCCGGCAGACGCAGGTGAAGCGGATGTTCGCCTACTCGTCGGTCAGCCACATGGGCTACATGCTGATCGGGTTCGGCGTCGCGGTCGGCTACGGCGTCGCCGACGGCGCGGCGGGCGGCTTCTTCCACCTGCTCAACCACGCGCTGATGAAGGGGCTGGCCTTCATGGCCGCCGGCGCGCTGCTCTACGCGCTGCACCTGTCGCACGGGAGCCATCAGCCGTTGACCCTGGACGACCTGGACGGCGCCGCCGGCCGCTACCCGCTGGTCGCGCTCGCGCTGACCGCGGCGGTCCTGGCGCTCGGCGGGCTGCCGCCCCTGTCGGGGTTCATGTCGAAGTGGCAGATCTTCGTGGCCGGGTTCGAGACCCGGAACGCGGCGGTCGAGGTGCTGGTGATCTTCGCCGCCGTCAACAGCGTGCTGTCGCTCGCCTACTACGCGCCGCTCGTCAACCGGCTGTACCGGCGCGAGGCGTCGGCGGCGGTGGCGGCCGGCCGACCGGTGT
>JAJXZZ010000100.1 GCA_021779795.1 Acidobacteriota bacterium
GATCTCGGCGCCCCTCGACGACACGCGGGACGCCCGGATGGGCCCAGCGCCGCAGCGCGCGGACGCGCTCCTCGCCTCCGCCGGGACCTGCGGCCGCCGGGGCGCTCGCGACGCGCACCACGTCGAGCGTCACCAGCCGCCTGGTCACGTCCTGCTCGGCCAGGTACGTCGTCCGGCCGGGCTCGGTGGCGAGGATCGTCAGCACGCGGTAGACGGGCCCCTCGGTTTCGGCAAGCTCCTCGCGCCCGGATTCGTCGTCGGCGCCGATGGCGAGGCCCAGCAGGCATGCCGGGCACAGCCCCGACTTCCCGATGCCGCCCGAGGTTCCGCCGCACCGCGGGCACGGCGCCATGTCCGTCATCGGCCGTTCCCCCCTCCCAGGGCGCGGAACAGCTCGCGAATCTCGTCGTCCACCTCGGCGGGGGTCGCGACGGTCTCGCCGATCTCCTCGCGCAGCAGCGCGCCGAACCGCTTCCGCAGCCGGTGGACGGCCACCTTCACGGCGCCCTCGCTCATGCCGAGATCGGCGGCGAGGCGCGCGTACGGCGCGGCCTCCCCGTCGCCGGTGAGGCAACCCTCGAGCCGATCGAACAGCGGCTTCCTGCCGGCCGACTCGAACTCGCGCGCCAGGCGCGACAGCGTGCGCTCGAGCAGCGTCGTCGCCCAGCGCCGCTCGAAAATCGTCTCGGGCGTCTCCTGGTCGGGAGGCTCGAGCGAGTACCGCCCCTCCGCGTTCTCCAGTTCGAGCGAGACGATTGCCGCCCGGCCGCCACGCTTGACGGCGCCGGCGCGATCCCGCTCGTTGGCCAGGAAGTGCTTGAGCGACGCCAGCAGGAACGAGCGGAAGCGCCCGCGCGCGGGGTCGGCGGCGCGCAGGTAGCGCTTCTCGAGCAGCCTGGCGAAGAACTCCTGCGTCAGGTCCTGCGCCTGCTCGGCATCGTACCCCCACCGCCGCACGTAGGCATAGAGCGGGTACCAGTAGGACTCGCAGAGGCGGGACAGCGCCTCCCGCGACTCGCCGGCGTTGGGGCGGCCGGCCGCCAGGACCTGGCTCCACCGCGTCGTCGCGAAGCGGCGGCGGTCGTGCGTGGCCGCCGGGTTCCCGGACTTCTCGTCCATCTCAGGCCTGCTCCAGCATCCGCGACAGTTCGTCCAGGAACGCCCGCGCCCCGGGCGGCCGGCAGGCCTGGTCCACCGAGAGCCAGCGCGAGAAGAACGGCGCCCACGCGTTCGGCGCCCGGCCATCGCCCCCGCCCGCTCTCGGCTCGGCCCCGGGCTCGGCCCCCGGCAGGCCCAGCGCCCACGCGGCGAACGGGTGCGCGCCGACCAGCATCTCGTACGTCATGACGCCGAGCGCCCAGATGTCCCACGCCGCCTCGGGCGCGCCGCCGCGCAGCTGCTCGGGCGCCATGTAGCGCGGCGTCCCGACCAGCGCGCCAGCCGAAATGTCGGCGCCGCCGGCCGACGGCTCGCAGGCAAACGCCCTGGCGATGCCAAAGTCCAGGATCTTCGGCGTCTCGACGCCGTCGCGCTCGACGAGGAAGACGTTCTCCGGCTTCAGGTCCCGGTGCACCAGGTACCGCCGATGGGCGGCGTCAACGGCCGCGCAGACGCCGCGCATGACGTGCAGCACGCGCGCGGGAGGCAGCGGGCCGAGGTCGATCTCGTCGCGCAGCCGCTTCCCCTCCAGGCGCTCCATCACGAGGAACGCCCGCGACGGCCCGGCGACGCCGAAATCGTACACCGTCACGACGTGCGGGTGCGTGAACATCGCCGACATCCGGGCCTCGCCCTCGAACCGGGCCGCGCTCTCGCGGTCGCACACCAGCTCCTCGCGCAGCACCTTCACGGCGACCGGCCGCGCGAGCAGCAGGTCGGACGCGGCGTACACGACGCCCATGCCGCCGGCGCCCAGGCGCCGCTCGAGCCGGTACCGGCGCGAGAGCACGCGCGGCAGGGCCACTGTCGCCAGCGCGGCGGCGTCGTCCTCGCACGTCGTTCCGCCGTCGTCGTAGCAGCGGCCGCAGCGCGCGCACTCCCCGAAGACGGCAGCCCCCGCCCAGCCCGCCGCGTCGCGGCTGCCAAGCACCGCCAGGCTGTCGGCAATCGTCGCGAGCAGTTGCCGGTCGTCCTCCGCGTACGGCTCCTCCGAGCGGAGGTGACCGAGCACGATGACCGCGCCCGGCTCGTCCCGCGCCGCAGGGACGGGCAGCACGATCCCGAGCCCCATCCGCTCGACCGCTTCCGCCTCGTCGGCCGACAGGTGCGCCGACAGCCACGTGTCCGCGGCGTCCGAGAGATCGAGCGGCTCGCCGAGCGCGCGGGCCAGGGCCACGAGCTTCGACCCGGCCGCGAGCGCGGCCGGCCCCGACGACTCCGGCGACGACGCCACGGCGTCGTAGGCCCGCCCCGGCGCGCGCTGCGCGAGCAGCGTCACGAAGCGCGGGTGCAGCGCCCGCTCGATCTGGCCGACGACCAGGGGCGCAGCCTCGAGCAGCGAGGCCGACCGGCGGACGTCCTCGACCACCCCGTGCAGCAGGCGCCTGGCGTCGTACCGCTCGCGGAAGAATCGCCGGTCGAGCGCGTCGAGCCAGCGCTGCCGGCGCTGGGCCGCGACGATGGCCAGGATCGACAGCACGCCGTACACGGGGGCGCGCGCCGCGAATTGCTCGGCAATCGCCCGGTCGCGGTGCCAGTAGGCGTCGAGCACCATCGCCGCGGCCAGCACCGGCACGATCGACAGCAGCAGCCGCCGCGCCATGGCGTAGCGCACGCCCTGCCTGATGATGACGGCCACGTCGAACAGGCGGTGGCGCAGGATCGCGTAGGAGAACGACAGGGGCACCACGAGCAGCGAGATCGTGGCCAGCGCCAGCCACGGCGACGAGAACGCCCCCATTTCGGCGCTGCGCCAGAAGGCCAGCGCGATGAACCCGCCCCCGACCGCGCCCAGCCCGCCGCCCAGCGCCATGACCGCCAGGCGGCGCCGCTCGACCGGCTCCGCACGGCGGTAGCGCACGACCGCCACGACGGCCGCGACGACGAGGTACCCGATTCCCACGCCCAGCCGCCACCCGAACCAGCCCTGGGGCAGGCGGCCGATGCCGGTCCGGTACACGACGTTGCCCATGAACCAGGTCTGGCGCACGCCCACGACGAGCGCCGGCGTCCAGACCGCCAGCCACGCCGGCACGGAGCGGACGCTGCGGCGCGGGAAGTGGAGGAAGAAGGCCAGCAGCGTCCCCGGCAGCAGGACGGTGCTGACGTAGGGGACCCACAGGGACGCGCCGATCGGCCAGGGCAGCCCGCGCCAGACGTCGGCGAACCGGTACGGCAGGTCGAGGCAGAACACGCCGAACGTCGCCAGGAGCCAGCCGCCGAGGCGGGCGCCCGCGTCCCGCGGGCGCCTGAAGATGATGACGAACCCCAGGCCGAGCGTCACCAGCTGCACGGCGCGCGTGAGCAGCAGCTCGACGCCTTCCCGCCGCAGCCAGTGGTTCCAGCCCGTCGGCGTCACCGTCCAGCTGGCGCGGCGCACGACCCCGTTCCTCGACACCACGAGCGACACGGGATGACCGAAGCGGAAGTTGGCCTGCACCGCTTCCCACTCGACGCGCGAGGAGATCGGGAGGCCGCCGGCCGAGAGCACCACGTCCCCGGCCAGCAGGCCCGCCCCCGCCGCGGGCGACGACGGGGTCACGGCCTCCACGGCCAGGCCAGCCGCCCCGGGCACGGACCGGAGCAGGAGCCCCTCCGACACGGGACGGCGGACGTCGCAGTAGACGAGCAGCAGGAAATAGGCCAGGAACGATGCCGTGCAGGGAACCATCCACCACGGCGCGAGGAAGCGTCGCATCAGCAAGTCCCTGTCCCGGCCCAAGGCCCGGCGCACCGGGCGAAAGCGCTCACAGGTCGATGGGGTGGCCGTGCCGCCCGGGCGCCTTCACGACCTCGCCCGGCGTCAGCCGCTGGATCTTCTCCGCAATCTGCCGCGCGTGCCACTCGATTCCGCGGATGTCGTCGAGCATCATCAGGTAGACCGACGACGCCCCGGGCTGGCAGACCCCCTCGATCAACCGCTTCTCGTGAAAGTAGGCGTACTCGTTGGCGCGCGCCTCGCAGGTCCGCCCGGCTTCGATCACGTACCGCACGAGCACCAGGTTGCCCGTCCTGATCGCGTCGCGGACACCTTCCATGATCTCGATGGCCAGCGCGAGGAGGCCGCTGATCTCCCGCACCGCCCGGTCGGTGAACAGCGTGCCCTCGCGCGCCACCCTGGCCGTGGACTCCCCCAGGCGCTCGACGTTCTCGGCGATGCGCTCGAGGTGCATCGGCACGAAGACGACGTCCTCGTCGTTGGAGGCGCCGGCGGACCGGGCCGCGGCCGACCGGCTGGCCAGCCGTCCGAGCAGTCCCCGCTCCTGCTTGTGAACCTGGCGGCCGATCCGGGTGGCCTCCTCCGCGACACCCGGGTCGAGGTGGCCGAACCCGCCGCGGACGTGGCCGAGCATCAGCACGATCTCGTCGGCCATCCGCGCGATGTCCGCGCGCTCCCCCTCCGGCACTGCGACGGTCTCATCGGCGTTCATAGTCCCTCCCGGGTCGCGTTCCCCATGGGGCCAGGACCAGGCCGGCAGACGGCGAACACCCGACCACGAAGCACGCGAGACGCTTCGGTACGAATGAGTATGGATCGGAACGGCCCCGGCGGGTAGCCGGGGGGTTCGGGATATAATTGCACGCTTTTCCGGCGTGGCTCGGGCAGACAGGAGTGTGCGGCGTGGACTGGATCCAGGGCTTCTTCCGGACCGTATACAACGTTCCCGAGCTCATCCGCCTGGTGGGCCTCTACGGCCTCATCTTCATCGTCTTTGCCGAGACCGGCCTGATGGTGGGGTTCTTCCTGCCCGGGGACTCGCTGCTCGTGATGGCCGGGATCTTCGCCGCCCGCGGCGACCTGAACATCGCGCTGCTCGTCCCCTGCCTGATCGCCGGCGCCGTCGCGGGCAACGCGACCGGGTACTTCATCGGCCACAAGGCGGGCCGGGCCCTCTACAGCCGCCGCAACTCGTTCTTCTTCCGGCGCGAGCACCTCGTCCGCACGCACGAGTTCTACGAGCGCCATGGCGGAAAGACGATCGTGATCGCGCAGTTCATGCCGATCGTACGGACGTTTGCGCCGGTGGTCGCCGGCGCGGCCGGCATGAGCTACCGGCGGTTCGCGGCCTTCAACGTGGTGGGCGCCATCCTGTGGATTTCGTCGATGACCGCGACCGGGTACCTGCTGGCCCAGACCGCCCCGGGCCTGGTCCAGAAGCAGGTCCACCTCGTCGTCGCCGTCGTCATCTTCCTGTCGCTGCTGCCGGCGATGATCGGCTGGGTGAAGTCGAAGATGGGGCGGCGCGCCGCCGGGTAGCCCGGCCCCGTCAGAAGTTCTTCCGCAGGTCCATTCCCGCGTACATGCCGGCCACCTGGTCGCCGTACCCGTTGAACATCAGCGTCTTGCGCCTGGAGGGCTCGCCGAACCGGCGCTCGGTCGCCTGGCTCCAGCGGGGGTGGTCCACGTGGGGGTTCACGTTCGCGTAGAACCCGTATTCGCGCGAGTCCTCGCGCGCCCACGCGCTGACCGGCTGCCGCGCGACGAACCGGATCCGGACGATCGACTTGATCCCCTTGAAGCCGTACTTCCACGGCACGACCAGGCGGAGCGGCGCCCCGTTCTGGCCGGGGAGCTCCACGCCGTAGAGGCCCACCGCGAGGATCGTCAGCGGGTGCGTCGCCTCGTCCAGCCTGAGCCCCTCGACGTAGGGCCAGTCCAGCACGGGCTGGCGCTCGCCCGGCATCTGCCGCGGGTCCATGAGCGTCGTGAACTCGACGAACCTGGCGCGCGAGGTGGGCTCGAACCGCTTGACCAGGTCGCCGAGCGGGATGCCGACCCACGGGATGACCATCGACCAGGCCTCGACGCACCGCATGCGGTAGACGCGCTCCTGCAGCGCCTGCGGCCTCACCAGGTCGTCGAGGTCGTAGTCGGCGGGATGGGCGCACTCCCCGTCCACCTTCACCTTCCACGGCCGAGTCCTGAACGCGGCCGCCAGCCGGGCCGGCGATTCCTTGTCGGTGGCGAACTCGTAGAAGTTGTTGTAGGTGGTGACGGTCTCGTACGGCGTCATCGGCTCGGCGGTCCCGTACGGCCCCTTGACGACGGGCCCGAGGCGTGGCGGGCGGCGGCCGGCCTGGGCGCCAAGGTCGATGGCGCCCGCGGCCACGCCGGCCGTGGCCAGGCCGATCGCCTGCAGGAATTCGCGACGCTTCAGGTAGAGGCGCTCGTCGGTGATCTCCGACGACCGGACGTCCGGGCCGCGGCGGATGAGCATGGGGGGACCTTGGATTCAGTATACTGCCTGGTGTGGCGACGACCCCGTGCTTCACCCCTCGTGCGCTGACGTTCCTCCGCGGCCTCAAGCGGCACAACGACCGGACCTGGTTCGCCGAGCACCGCGACGCCTACGAGCGCGACGTCCGCCAGCCGATGATCGCGCTGGTCGAGCGCCTCGCCGCGGACCTCCGCCCGTTCGCCCCCGAACTGGTGGCGTCGGCGCGCGGGTCGCTCTACCGGATCTACCGCGACACGCGCTTCAGCCCGAACAAGCTGCCGTTCAAGACGCAGGCCGGCGCGATCTTCCCGCACCGCGATCTGCCGCGGCACCGCGGCGCGAGCCTCTACCTCGAGATCGGCCCCGACGGCGCGATGATCGTGGGCGGCGTCTACATGCCCGAGCCGCCGGACCTGCACGCCTTGCGCGAGCACCTGTCGGCGAACTTCGGGCAGTTCCGGGCGCTGGTCGAGTCGCCCGGCTTCAAGCGGAACATCGGCGCCGTGTCCGGGGACAGCCTCAAGCGGGTGCCTCGCGGCTACCCGCCGGACCACCCGGCGGCCGAGTACCTGAAGCTCAAGCAGTTCGTCTTCGGGAAGGACTACCCGGCCGCTTTCGCGGTGAGCCCGGCGTTCTACGACACGGTCGTCCGGCAGTTCCGGAGGATGGCGCCGCTCATCGCGTTCCTGAACGAACCGCTGGTCGCCGCCCTGGCGCGGCGCGATCCGCTGGCGTACCCGGGGCCTGTCAGCCGCGGGTCCCGGGGCTGACCGCGGACGGCCCGGGCGGGAGGCCGAGGAACCCGGCGCTCTCGCGCCAGACGATCGGCAGGCTGTCCTGCAGCTGGTGCGTGTCGTCCACCACCCGCAGCGTGACGCGCGGCCGCCCGGCCGCCCAGGCCTTCACCCGCTCGGGGTTGACCACGTCGTCGCGCGAGCCCTGGAACACCAGCGTGGGCACGTCGAACCGCGCGGCGCACGCGTCGTACGAGCGGGCGTCTTCGTAGAGCGCCCAGCCGAGCGGCAGCACCCGCCCGTAGGCGTAGTGGAAGACGTCGCGCCGGTTGGTCCGGCGCCACTCCTCGAGCTCGGCGTCGCTCAGCCAGCTGTCGCGGCCCGAGGCGAAGTCGATCGCGGGCGCCAGCAGCACGAGGCGCGTGATGGGATGCGGGGTGCCCGCGTCCTGGCGCGCCGCGGCGTGAATCGCCACGAACCCGCCCAGGCTCGACCCGAAGAGCGTGACCGGCCCGGCCGGCAGCGCGTCGATGGCCGCGCGCAGCTGGCCCAGCATGCGCGTCGCCGTCAGCGTGGTGAAGTCGGGCTCGTTGAAATCCGGGGCGTGCAGGGCGACGCCGAACGCCGCGAGGCGCTCCCGGAGGAACGCCGCCTTGCCCGAGTCGGGCGAAGAGGCGAAGCCGTGCAGGTAGAAGGCCTGCACTACAGCCTCGTCTTGCAGCCCGGCCGGCAGAGGCACTGGATCGTCTTCTTGCCGTCGGTCTGGTAGTTGTAGGTCAGTTCCTGGCCCGGCTCGATGGTCTTCGCCGCGCGGATCCAGATCACGCCGCCGACGATCTGCGCGTAGCAGTTCGGCGCGCACGCGTGGTTGATGAAGCGGGCGTCGTTGCCGCCCCGGCTGCCGTCGATCACCCACCGGTTGTTCAGGCGGAAGCACCAGATGTGCCCCTTCTTCGCCTGCTCGGCTTCCCGCTTCGCGCTCTCGCGGTGCGTGATCTTCTCGCCCGCGTAGTGGATAATGCGCGTGTTCTTCGTGATCCGGGTGGTGGCGAACACGCCCCACCCGTGGAGTTTCGAACGCCGTCGCTCGATCATCGCCGTGGTTGCCCCCTGGGCCGCATCGCCGGCACGGACTCGTGCCGCGGCTCCGACCATTGTAGCTGATGGCACGCGCCGACCTTTCTCCCGTGAGGCCGCCATGAGACCGCCCGCGCTGATTGCCCTGCTCCTGATCGGACTGGCCGCCCCGTCGGCGGCGGCCCCGCCGCCCGCCCGGTTCGTCTATCTTCCCGGCACGGGGCCGACCGACGCCACCGGCATGGCCGTCGGCAGCGACATCCGGACGCAGACCGCCCGCGTGCTCGACAACCTCTCGGCCAGGCTGGCCCGGCAGGGGCTGACGCTGGAGCGGGTCGCGGCGGTCACGGTCTGCCTGCGCAACCAGGCCGACTTCGCGGCGATGAACGAGGTGTACGCCCGCTACTGGCCGGCCACTCCGCCGGCGCGCACCACGATCGTCGCGGGACCGGTCGAACCTTCGGCCCTCGTCGAGATGAGCCTCGTCGCGCTGCCGGCCGGCGCCGAGCGGCGCGCGATCCTGCCCGCCGGGTGGGCGAAGCCGTCGAGCCCGTACAGCTACGGCATCCTGTCGGGCGACACGCTGTTCCTCTCGGGCCTGCTCTCGCGCAGCGGCCGCGACAACGCGGTCGTGCCGGGAGACATGGCGGCGCAGACCGGGCAGGCGCTCCAGAACGCGGCCGACGTCCTCCGCGCCGCCGGCATGACGATGGGCGACGTCGTGTCGGCGCGGGTCTACATCACCAACACGGCGCTGTTCCAGCAGATGAACGGGGCCTACCAGGGCGCCTTCCCGTCGATCCCGCCGGCCCGCGCCACCGTCAGGGCGGGACTGACCGCGGCCCCGCACCTGGTCGAGATCACGCTGCTGGCCGCGCGGGGGACGGACCGGAAGGCCGTGACGACGCCGAACGCCGACGGCAGCCCGGGCGCGCCGAGCCCGGTGCTCAGCTCCGCGATCCGCGTGGGCCCGCGGCTCTTCCTCTCGGGCATGCTGGGCGCCACCCAGGCGAACCGCGGCAACGCCGGCGCGCAGGCACACGACGCCCTCGCGCGCCTCGGGCGCACGCTGCGCGCGGCCGATTTCGACTGGGCGGATGTTTCGGAGGGCGTGGTCTACGTGACCAGCGCGGAGGACGTCCCGGCGGTCATGGCGGCGTGGCGCCAGGTGTTCGGCGCCATCCTGCCGCGGCCCACCATCGTGTGCGCCGGGCTGGTGTCGCCCGGCGCGCTGGTCGAGATCATGCT
>JAJXZZ010000101.1 GCA_021779795.1 Acidobacteriota bacterium
GTGGCGGCGGCGGGCGGGCGGCGGGCGGCGGGCGGCGCGCTTCTCCGTCCAGCGCCGCCGCTCACCGCCTCTCTCCACTTCGTACTTCGTACTTCGTACTTCGTACTTCGTACTTCGTACTTCAGGCCCTGGGCTCCAGCGGAATGATCTCCCGCCTCTCCTCGCCCTCCCCGGCCGCGACGCCGAGCTGGCGGCGCAGCCGCCGCTCGTAGGCGGCCAGCCACTTCTCGATCCGCTCCGCCTGCCGGCCGCGGCTGACGAGCGACTCGCGCGCCCGATCGAGCGAGTAGTCGATCGTCTCGAGCCTGAGCTTGATGGCGCCCACCGGCTTGTTCTCGTCGATGTCCTTGAAGGCGAAGTACGGCGTGCCCGAGTGCTCGATGATCTCCTCGACCGTGGCGTAGATCGGCGCGTCGTGGCCGCACTTGAAGTTCGACAGCTCGACCGCGACCAGGTTCGGGTGGCGCGCGGCGAACTTGGCCGCCCAGACCTTCAGGTTGCTGCTGGCGGCCGTCGAGTGCTTCCAGACGTCCGAGATGTCGAGCGGGTGGCTGATGACGCCGGCCCGCACCTCGTCGCCGAACATCCGGTCGAGCAGGTCCTCGTCCACCGGGAGCGTGCTCTGCGAGAAGACCGGGTAGCCGAGCTTCTGCAGCTCCTCGGGGATGCCGTGGTTGAGCCCGGGGTCGTGGTGGTACGGGCGCCCGAGCAGGACGATGCCGAGCCGGTTCTCGCGCTCGAGCCCGTCGAGCGCGTCGCGGGCGGCGGCGCGGACCGAGCGGTCGTAGTCGGCGAGCGTGTCGAACCCGGCGGCGATGGCCCGCTCGTTCTCCTCCCAGGACAGCCCCAGCAGGCCGTCCCACATGTCGAACATCTGGCGCCGGAACAGCGCCTCGTCCTCCATGTCGAGCAGGCCGTCGAGGTACCGGACGCCCCTCTCGGCGAACAGGTCGGAGTCCTTGACGAAGGCCGCGCGGACCGTCTGCGGCGTGAGCGACACGGTCGGGCAGGCGTTGCTCGCGCGCGTGGCCGTGACCTTCGACGGCAGCACCTCGATCATCGGGAAGAAGATCGCGTCGAGCGGCGCCCGCTTGTGCTTGACGAACAGCAGGTTGTGCACGTGGGCGAGCGCGACCTTCGACGGGAAGCACGGGTCGATGGCGCCGCGCGTGGCCCCGGTGCGGTACATCTCGGTGCTGGTGAAGTCCGAGAAGACGATGTGCTTCGGGTCGACGCCGAGGCTCTCGAGGTACCCGGTGAAGAAGGGGGCGTAGGCGTAGAAGTTGAACACGCGGGGGATGCCCACGCGCACCTGGCTCCGCCGGTCGTAGAGCGCCCGCCGGCGCCGCGACGCCGCGGTCCAGCCGGCCGGGGGCCTCGGGTCGGCGACCGACGCCGGGTGGCGGAGCTTCCAGACCTCGCGCGAGGCGAGCGCCACCAGGTTCGGCGTCCGCTTCTTCACCGCGTCCTCGGCCGCCTTGATGTCGCGCATGTGGCCGATGTCCTCGGCCGCCCCCTTCTCGCAGCCGGCGACGATGAAGCGGCGGCGGGCCGCCTCGTGGACGTCGGCCGCCACGCGCCTGGCCTCGCCGCCGGCGGCCGTGCCGCCCACCGACACGTCGATGAAGGTGCGCACGCACTCGTTCTTGCAGAAGTGGCAGCGCGTGTCGTCGTCGCACTTGGTCTCGAACGTGATCCGCTCGGCCGCGTCGAGGCCGATGAACGTCGTCTGGTGCCCCTGCTTCCAGAGCCGGATCGCCTCGAGGCCCGCGCCGATCGCCCCCGCCTCGCCGCAGTGCTCGTGCAGCACGATGTCGGGCTGGCGCGGCTGCCCCTTGAAGTTGTCGCGGATGAAGTCGACCTGCGCCTTGACGGCCGCCAGGTTGCGCTGCGTGCCCCCCTGCAGGACGAACCGCCAGCCGAAGCGCGAGAGGTTGGGCGCCTTGGCGACGTAGAGGAACACGTTCCTCGGCAGCACCGCGGCCAGCCCCGCCAGGATCTCGTCGGGCGCCCAGCCGTGGCGCTGGACGTTGGCGATCTCCGACTGCAGGAACAGGACGCACCCCTGGCCGAACACCGGCATCTCGCGCGCCGAGAAGGCCGCCTCGGCGAACTGCTCGACCGGGTAGCCGAAGCTGCGCGCGATGGCCTGCAGGAAGTACCCGTTGCCGGCCGAGCAGGCCGTGTTCAGCCGGAAGTCCTTCACGCGGCCGCCGTGCATCACGATGATCTTGATGTCCTGGCCGCCGACGTCCACGATGACGTGCGGGTCCTCGTAGATGTGGAGCGCCGAGTTGGCGTGGGCGACGGTCTCGACCAGCGCCGCGTCCCCCACGAAGACGTCCTTCAGGATGTCCTTGGCGTAGCCGGTGGTCACCAGCCCCGACACCTCGACGCCGGCGCCCTGCGACTCGATCTGGCCGCGCAGCGACGTGAACATCTCGATCGCGTCCTCGATCGGGTTGCCGCGCGAGAGCTGGTACGCCTTGGCGAGCACGCGGCCGTCCTCGTCGAGCAGCACCGCCTTGGTGGAGGTGGAGCCGGCGTCGAGGCCGACGAAGCCGCGGACGCGCGAGCCGGCCGCCACCCGCGGCGGCTGCCACGCGGGCCGCTCGTACAGCGCCCTGAACTCGGCCAGGTCCATCCCCGACGCGCCGACCGCCGCCGTGCCGCGCCGCGTCTCCTGGCGGCCGCGGGCGAGCGACTCGGCCAGGCGCGCCGGCCCGAGGTACAGCATCTCCTCCCGCTCGCGCCGGGCGAACTCGACGGCGCCGAGCGCCCCGTAGTACTCGGCCATCGGCGGCGAGACGATGAGGTCCTCGGGCCGCGTCCCCTCGGGCAGCACGACGCCCCGCTCGCGCCAGCGCTCGGGGATGTGCGCCCGCCACGCCTCGCGCAGCGCGCGCAGGAACGCGTGCGGCCCGCCGACGAGCAGCACGCCGGGCGGCAGGGCGCTGCCGCGCGAGAGCACGATCAGGTTCTGCAGGACGATGGCGTCGAACAGCGACGCCATCAGCTCCTCGGCCGGCACCCCGCGCTTCTGCAGGCTGTTGATGTCGGTCTCGGCGAACACGCCGCACTTGCCGGCGATGGGGTACACCTTGAGGCCGACGTACGGCAGCGCGCCGAGCGCCTCGGGCGCGACCTTCAGCTTGGCGGCGATCTTGTCGATGACCGCGCCGGTGCCGCCGGCGCACTTGTCGTTCATCGACACCGTCTTGCGCGACCGCCCCTCGCTCTCCTGCTCGAAGACGATGATCTTGGCGTCCTGCCCGCCCAGCTCGATGACCGTGCGGACCTCGGGGTGGTGGCGCTCGGCCGCCAGCGCGACCGCGGCCACCTCCTGGACGTAGTGCGCCCCGATGAGCCCGGCGTACGTCGATCCCGAGACGCCCGTGATGAAAGCGCGCGCCTCGCCGCGCGACACGCCCGCCTCCTGCTCGAGGCGCGTCAGCATCTCCAGCAGCTTCTCGGCCGGTCGGCTCTCGTGGCGCTGGTAGTCCCGCCACACGACCTCGTCGGTACGCGAATCAACCGCCACGGCCTTGACGGTGGTCGAACCCGCGTCGAGGCCGAGGAGGAACCTGTGTTCGGAATCGCTCATGGCACCTGCTGATTGGCCGGCGCGCGCAGGCCGGGCTGGGACACCACCTGCCGGGATTGCCAGGCGCGGTCGCGGTCGATGAGACGGCTGACGTGGAGCACGAAGTTGGCGGCCACCCCGGCCACGCCCGGGCTGGTCGGCACGTGGTAGAACGGGCTGCGCAGCTCGCGGTGGTCCGCCACGTAGCGGCGGATCTCGCTGAGCTTGCGGCCGGTGGACGCGAGCGCCCGGTCGAACTCCTCCTCGGCCCGCTCCCGCGCCTCGACGAGCACCATCTGGACGCGGCTGTGCGCGTGCAGCTCCCCCTCGGCGGCCGTCTCGATCGGGAGGAACAGCACGTTGTCCACGCGGGCCGCCACCGTCGACTGCACGCCGTCCGACTGCGTGGAGGGCATGCAGCCGAACGGCTTGAGGCTCAGCACCATGTGCGCGGCGCGCCGGGTGGAGTAGTAGACGTTCTTGCCGACCTCCAGGTGCCCCTCGCCGCCGGACGCCAGGCTCTTGTAGAACGGCTCGGCCGCCTCGGCCAGCGCCTCCTGGTCCACCAGCGGGTGCGGCAGCTCGCCGAGCGCCCGGCACAGCGTGTGGTAGCGCTGGCGGTAAATCGCGGCGCCAGCCCAGTAGCCGAAGCGCTTGGCGGCCGTCTTCGCCTCGTCTGCGAGCTTCGCGCGGAGCCGGGCCCCGAGCGGCCCTCTCCGCGGGACGTCCACGCCGCGGCGGTTCAGCAGCTTGGCGTGCCCCTGCCGGACGAGGTACATCAGCCACGTCCCGAGCGGATCGACGACGACCTGGGCCCCCTCGCGCTCGAGGAACTCGTACATCTTGAAGTTGCCGTCGCCCTCGGTCGTCTGCGCCCAGAACTCGCCCGTGACCTTGACGACCGGCTTGACGCGCAGCCGATCGACCTCGACCGTCTCGAGCCGCTCGCGGCAGGCGCGGATGGCGTCCCGGCTGAGATCCCCGTAGATGTGCCGGCGGAGGTTCATCACGACCTCCGTCGTCTGCCGGGTCACCTTGCGGGGCTTGAGCCGCTTCCACAGCCAGGCGGGCAGCTTCGTCGCCGGGTCGAGGTGCTGGCGGCGGCTGAAGTCCTCCGAGAGCAGCGCCATCGCCTCGGCGAGCGCGCGGTTGGTCGAGCCGGGCACCGTCTCGAACGGCCGGATCGCGTAGGCGACGTCGTTGAGCACGTCGCCGAACTGGATCGCGTTCCACGCGCCGAGGCCGAGCAGCAGCGTCAGCTTGAGGCCCGCCTCGCCCGTGTTCGCCCGCACCCCGTCGTCCTGCTGGAACGTCAGGACGCGGAACCCCTCGAACCCGGCGTTGCGCAGGGCCAGCCGGAACTCCCCCTCGTACATCCCGAAGCGGCAGGGGCCGCAGGTGGTGGCCGTGAAGAAGACGTAGCGATCGACGATCTCGCGGCGCGAGAGCCCCTGGGCCTCGAGCTGCTGCAGGTAGCTGACCAGGGCGCCGACGGTGAAGTACGCCGGGTTGCACAGTCCGTTGTTGCCGTACTGCTTGCCGACCAGGCAGGCGTTCAAGTCCATCTGCGGCAGCGGCAGGCACCGGTGCCCGCAGGCGGCCAGGAGGGCCTGGATGAGCTGCTCGTGCCGGGCGGTCAGGCCGCCGATGAGGATGGTGACGCGGTCGCGCTCAGCGGCCGTGAACGGTCGCGCGACCTCCCGCCGGTAGTGCGTCGGCGGCGGCGCGTCCAGGTGAGCCCTCCGCTCGAGCCGCTCGCGCGCCTCGGCCACCAGCCGGGCCACTTCCGCCTCGGCCGAGCCCGCGGCCGGACCGGTCCCGTCCTGTCGTTCGGGCTCTTCCCGCTGCCGAGATTCCTGCCCCGGACCGCCTCTCATCGTGCCGTCCCTTCGTGCGTCGATCGCCTGAGTTGAACCCTTCCATTCTACTCCGTCGCCGCGGGACGGCGCACGCGCGGGCCGCTCTTCCGGCCTCGGCAGGGCGGGCGTCGCGGACGGCGGCGGGCCCGCCGGCACGGCTCGAACCTGTGGGAGAATGGGCGGAACCTCATCGACAGGAGCCTCGTGGCGTCTTACCAGTACATCTACACGATGAAGGGCCTCGGCAAGGTCCATCCCCCCGACAAGACGGTGCTGAAGGACATCTGGCTCGCGTTCCTGCCGGGGGCCAAGATCGGCGTGCTCGGCGCGAACGGGGCGGGCAAGAGCACGCTGCTGCGCATCATGGCCGGGCTCGACCGCGACTTCGCCGGCGAGGCGTTCGCGGCCGAGGGGGTCTCGGTCGGCTTCCTCCCGCAGGAGCCGGCGCTCGACCCGTCGAAGACCGTGCTCGGCAACATCGAGGAGGGGGTGGCCGGGACGCGCGCCCTGCTGCAGGAGTACGAGCGGCTCAGCGAGCGGCTCGGCGGGGACCTGCCGCCCGGCGAGCTGGAGGCGGTGCTCGAGCAGCAGGGGAAGCTGCAGGACCGGATCGACGCGGCCTCGGCCTGGGATCTCGATTCGCGGGTGGAGCTGGCCATGGACGCCCTGCGCGTGCCGCCGGCCGACGCCGACGTGACGACGCTCTCGGGCGGCGAGCGCCGGCGCGTCGCCCTGTGCCGGCTGCTGCTGCGCGCGCCCGACCTGCTGCTGCTCGACGAGCCGACCAACCACCTCGACGCCGAGTCGGTGGCCTGGCTCGAGCGGTTCCTGCACGACTACCCGGGCACCGTCGTCGCCGTCACGCACGACCGGTACTTCCTCGACAACGTGGCCGGCTGGATCCTCGAGCTGGACCGCGGCCAGGGGATCCCGTGGCAGGGGAACTACTCGTCCTGGCTCGAGCAGAAGGAGCAGCGGCTCGAGCGCGAGGAGAAGCAGGAGGCGCGGCGGCAGCGGACGCTCGAGCGCGAGCTGGAGTGGATCCGGATGTCGCCCCGCGCGCGCCAGGCCAAGGGCAAGGCCCGGCTGAACGCGTACGAGGACCTGCTGTCGCGGGACGCCGCGCCGCGCATCGAGCGCGGCGAGATCTACATCGCTCCGGGCCCGCGGCTCGGCGACGTCGTCGTCGAAGCCGAGGGGCTCCGGAAGGGATACGGCGACACCCTGCTCATCGACGGGCTGAGCTTCAGGCTGCCGCGGGGCGGGATCGTCGGCATCATCGGCCCGAACGGCGCCGGCAAGACGACGCTGTTCCGGATGATCGCCGGGCAGGAGCGGCCCGACGCCGGGACGCTGCGCGTCGGCGAGACGGTGCGGCTCGGCTACGTGGACCAGAGCCGGGACGCGCTCGACCCGGCGAAGACCGTCTGGGAGGAGATCTCGGGCGGGCAGGACGAGCTGCAGATCGGCAAGCGCACCGTGCCCTCGCGGGCCTACGCCTCCTGGTTCAACTTCAAGGGGCGCGACCAGCAGCGCCCCGTCGGGACGCTGTCGGGCGGCGAGCGGAACCGCGTGCACCTGGCGCGGCTGCTGGCCGGCGGGTGCAACCTGCTGCTGCTCGACGAGCCGACCAACGACCTCGACGTCGACACCCTCCGGTCGCTCGAGGACGCGCTGGTCGAGTTCGCCGGCTGCGCGCTGGTCGTCAGCCACGATCGCTGGTTCCTCGACCGGATCGCGACGCACATCCTCGCCTTCGAGGGCGACAGCCAGGTGGAGTGGTTCCAGGGGAACTACCAGGACTACGAGGCCGACCGGCGCCGCCGCCTGGGCGCCGAGGCCGACCATCCGCATCGCATCAAGTACCGGAAGTTCGTCCGGTAGTAGAATGTGCCCCGGCCGCGGGACGTCGGCTCACCAAGGGAGGGTGGCTTGTGACCAGCGCGAAGCCTCACGCGTGGCTCGGACAGATGCTGCTCGACGAAGGCCTCATCACGCAGGAGCAGCTCGATGCGGCGCTGGCCTCGCAGGCGCGCGCGCCGGAGTACGTCCCGCTCGGCCGGATCCTGGTGGAGCAGCGGGCCATCACCGACCGGCAGCTCTCCCTCATGCTCGAGCGCAGCGGCGGGCGGCCGCGCATCGGCGAGCTGCTGATCCGCAGCGGGGCGCTCACCCCCGAGCGCCTCGAGCGCGCGCTGATCGAGCAGCAGCGGCTGCAGCGCCCCCTCGGCGAGGTGCTCGTCAAGATGGGGTTCGTCACCGACGAGGCCATGCGCCAGGCGCTCGGGATGCAGCTGAACATCCCCTACGTCGACCTGGACCGCGTGGAGTCCGACCCGGTGCTGGCGCGGCTCATCAACAGCAACTACGCCAGGCGGCACACGCTGGTCCCGATCGCCCGCGTCGGGCAGATGCTCACCGTCTGCATGGACGACCCGACCAGCACCTCCGTCATCGCGGAGCTGGCCGCGACCACCGGCCTCGTGATCAACGTGGTCACGGCGGCCGAGGAGGCGATCAAGCGGGCGTTCCAGCGGCTCTACGGCCAGTCGATCGGGACGCCCGTCGCGGCGCCCGCCGCGACGCGGGAGGAGCCCGAGGAGATCGCCGCGGCGGCGCAGGCGTCCGAGGATCTCTTCCTCAGCGAGAACGCCGGCCGGTCCGACTTGCTGGCCGAGTACGCGCAGGGGCGCAACATCGAGGCGGCCGTCCGGCACCTGATCACGCTGGCCCTCAACCGCCGCTGCAGCGACATCCACATCGAGATGCTGTCGACCAGCACGCACATCCGGTTCCGGATCGACGGCGTGCTGCAGGAACTGGACCTCGGCCCGCTGCAGGAGCTGTGCGACAAGGCCGCCGTCCAGATCGTGTCGCGGATCAAGATCCTCGCCAAGCTCGACATCGCCGAGCGCCGGCGCCCGCAGGACGGGTCGTTCCGCGGCCGCATCGAGCGGAACGGCAGGACCGAGTACGTGGACTTCCGCGTCTCCATCCTGCCCGGCTACTACGGCGAGTCCTGCGTCGTGCGCGTGCTCGACAAGTCGAACGCGCCCAAGTCGATCGAGAGCCTCGGCTTCGCGCCCGACATCAGCACCAAGCTGACGCAGCTGCTCAAGCGCCCGGCCGGCATCCTGCTCGTGGCCGGGCCCACCGGGTCGGGCAAGAGCACGACGCTCTACGCGGCGCTGATGACCACCTACCGGCCCGAGATCCGGGTGCTCACCGCCGAGGACCCGATCGAGTACGTCTACGAGCAGTTCAGCCAGTCGGAGGTGAACGACCGGATCGGCAACACGTTCGCGCGCTACCTGCGCGCGTTCCTGCGGCACGACCCCGAGGTGATCATGATCGGCGAGATCCGCGACGAGGAGACGGCCGAGATGGCCTTCCGCGCCGCGCAGACCGGCCACCTGCTGCTGAGCACCGTGCACGCCAACGACGCGGTGTCGGCCGTGGCGCGGCTGCTCGACCTCGACGTGGACCCGAACCTCGTGGCCTCGGCCCTGCTGGGCGTGCTCTCGCAGCGCCTGATCCGGCGCGTCTGCCCCGACTGCCGCCGGCCGTACGAGCCCGCCCCCGAGCTGGTGCGCGAGTTCTTCCCGACGCGGCCCGACGGGCTCGTGTTCCGGGAGGGCGCCGGGTGCAAGACCTGCAACTTCACCGGCTACCGCGGGCGGACGTGCATCGCCGAACTGTGGGCGCCCGACGCCGAGGACGCGATCGGGATCAGCAAGCGCGCCCCCATGGAGCAGCTGCGCGAGTCCGCGTCCCGGACGATGGTGTCGATGGCGCAGGACATGATGGACCGGATCGTCTCCGGCGACACGACGATCGAGGAGCTGATCCGGGTCATCCCCTACAGCGCCGTCCACGAGTTCCGCAAGCTGGCCGCGGCCGGCCGGCTGCGGGCCCAGGGCGCGGCCGCGCTGGCCGCGCAGGCCGCCGACGCCCGACCGGCGTCCGA
>JAJXZZ010000102.1 GCA_021779795.1 Acidobacteriota bacterium
TGGTGGGCGATCACGACGACGTCGGGAGGCTTCGAGCCGGTCAGCGGCTGGACGATCGCCATCGTCCGCGCGGTCAGCACCAGCAGCACGAGCAGGATGAGGCCGGGCACCACCGTCCAGATCGTCTCGAGCTTCGGGTTCCCCTCGTCCTGGAACGGCTCGGCGGCGCCGGGCCGCGCGCGGAAGCGCCACACGATGTAGGCCACCAGGCCGGCGACGGTCAGGAAGATGACGGCGGCGATGACGAGATCGACGTAGAAGAGGCGCTCGATCGCCAGCGCCTGGGGCGAGCCGGGGTGGAAGACCGAGGTGTCGACCGGTCTCATGGCCTGCCCTTTCCGGTGCGCGACGTGACTGGGGCCGCGGAGCGCGGCCGGACCGCCGCGACGCGCCCGCGGCTTTCCCTTCCGGGCCGCGGGCGTACCGCGCCTAGTGTACCCGCCTCTGCCGTGAAACGGTAGGGGGGAACCGCGCGGGCCCGTGGCCGGCGCGACCAGCGCCCTAGAGCATCGGTTTCTGGATGATTGCCGGCGCGGATGAGGCCGTGCTAGAATCAGGGTTCCTGTCGGGGCTCCGACAGCGCACCAAGAGAGTGGGCGGCTAGCTCAGCTGGGAGAGCGCCGCGTTCGCAACGCGGAGGTCGGGAGTTCGAGCCTCCTGCCGTCCACCACCCTTCACTCGCGCATCACCTTCCCCAACCTCTCTTCCCTTTGCCCAACACGGCCATCGGCTGCCACCCGGCCGCCGGGAGCCGCCGCGCCGCCGTCATGCTTGACGACGGCGGCAAGGCGCAGTGAAAATACCGCATGCCTGTTCCGCGCATCGCCAAGGAAGAACTCAAGCAGCGGCTCGAGGCCGCCGACGGCTCGGCCAAGCCCACGATCCTCGACGCCCGGCTCAAGTACCCCTACGAGCACAGCACCGTGCTGCTGCCGGGCGCCATCCGCATCAAGCCCGAGGCGGTGGATGTCTCGACGCTCCAGCGCAACCGCGACGTCGTCGTCTACGACTCCGACCCGAACGAGGTGACCGCTTCGAGCGTCGCCGTCACGCTCGCCCGCCAGGGCTTCACGGTGTCGGTGCTGCAGGGCGGGATCGCCGACTGGGCCGCCGCCAACTTCCCCATGGACACCAAGAGCGCTCCGAAGCCGGCCCCGCCGGCCCCCAAGGCCTGACCGCCCGGGAGCCGCGAGCGTCCCTCTCCCGCGGGCCGGCCACGCCTGCCGGGCCTCGTTTCGCGCGGCGGCGCGCCGGCGCGCGCGTCCCCGTGCTATCGTGGGAAGAGAGACGGGGGTGCCCACGGTGTTCGTGCTCTTCCTGCTGATCTCGTCGTTCGCCGGCCAGGCGGCGCCGCCCGCCCCGTCGGCCGTCGATCTCGCCCGCGACCTCCAGCGCCGCTACGACCAGGTGCGGGATTTCTCCGCCGACTTCGAGCACGAGTACGAGGGGGGCGTCCTCCGGAAGACGATCACGGAGTACGGCAGGCTGCTGGTCAAGAAGCCGGGCATGATGCGCTGGACCTACACGAGCCCGGAGAAGAAGGAGTTCGTGTCCGACGGGCACAGGCTCTATTCCTACGTGCCCGAGGACCGGCAGGTGATGATCAGCAACGTGGCGCCCGCCGACGACACCAGCAGCCCCGCGATGTTCCTGGCGGGCAAGGGCGACATCCTGCGGGACTACACGCCGTCGCTGCTCCAGATGCCGGGCCTGCTGCCGGGCGAAGTCGCGCTCAAGCTGGTGCCGAAGGCGCGCCAGCGCGACTACGACTGGCTCGTCCTCGTGCTCGACCGCGCGACGCTCCAGATCCGCCGCCTGGTGACGACCGACTCCCAGGGCGGCACCTCCACCTTCGTCTTCACCAGGATGAAGGAGAACATCCGGGTGCCCGACTCCGCCTTCACGTTCAAGGTGCCCCGGGGCGTGGACGTCATCACCGACTCGGTCAAGCGGTAATCGTTACGCCGACCGCCGACCGCCGACAGCCGACCGCCGACAGCTGACCGCCGACAGCTGACCGCCGACAGCCGACCGCCGATCTTCACGCCTCGCGGCTCACCTGCGCGCCCAGCGCCTGCAGGTTCCCCACCAGGTCCGCGTAGCCCCGCTCGACGGTCTCGACCGGCCCGAGCCGGCTCTGCCCCTCGGCCGCCAGCGCCGCCGCCGCCAGCGCCATGCCCGACCGGAGGTCGCGCGTGTCGAGCGCGCGCCCGCGCAGCCGCCGCGGTCCGGTGACGATGATCCGATGCGGGTCGCAGAGGAACAGGTCCGCGCCCATGCCGCTCAGCTGCTCGAGGGCGAAGAGCCGCAGCTCGTACATCCAGTCGTGCAGCAGCGTGCGGCCGGTGGCCTGAGTGGCCAGCACGGTGACGAGGCTGATGAGGTCGCTCGGCACGCCCGGCCAGAGCCCGGTCACGATCCGCGACCCGCCGACGGGGCTCGACGCCTCCACCCGCAGCCGCGACTCCTCCAGCTCGCAGCGCACCTCCATCCGCCGCAGCACCGACGCCACGACTTCCATGTCGGCGGCGCGGGCCCCCTCGACGTCGATCGACCCGCCCGTCACCGCCGCCACCACCGCCCAGCTGCCCGCCTCGATGTAGTCGCCGCCGAGCCGGTGCGTCGCCCCCTTCAGGCGCGCGGCCCCCTCGACGCGGATGGTGTGCGTCCCCTCCCCCGTCACGCCGGCGCCCATCTTCCGCAGGAACTGGCACAGCTCGACGACGTGCGGCTCGCAGGCGGCGTGCCGGATCTCGGTCGCGCCGCGCGCGGCGGCCGCGGCGAGCAGCGCCGTCTCGGTGCCGGTCACCGAGGCCTCCTCCAGGTACATCGACGCGCCGGTCAGCCCGTTCGGCGCCTCGAGCACGTGCCCCTCGCCCTCCAGCTCCTGCGCGCCCATCGCGCGCAGCGCGCCAAGGTGCATGGCGATCGTCCGGCGGGCCGGGAAGTCGCCTCCCGGCGGCGCCAGCCGCGCGCTGCCGCGCCGGGCGAGGAGCGGCCCGAGCAGCAGCACCGATCCCCGCAGCCGGCCGACCAGGCTGCTCTGGGGCTGATCGCGCTCGACCCGCGCGCACCGGATGCGCAGCGTCGTCGAGCCGATCCCGTCCACCTCGGCGCCGAGGTCGGCGAGCAGGCGCGCCATCACCTCGACGTCGCCGATGCGCGGCACGTTGGTGAGGACGCACGCCTCGTCGGTGAGCAGGCACGCCGCGATGAGCGGCAGCGCCGCGTTCTTGTTGCCACCGACCGCGACGCGCCCCGACAGCGGCCGGCCGCCTTCAATCAGCAGTGTGGACACGGGCACTCCCCGACCCGGCCTGCCACCCGAGCAGCCGGATCTCCTCGCGAAGCGTGACGCCGAAGCGCGCGAGCACCTCGTCGCGGCACCGGTCGATCAGTCGCCGGATGTCGGACGCGGTCGCGCCCCCCTGGTTGACGATGAAGTTGGCGTGGACGATCGAGACGACCGCCCCGCCGATGGCCAGTCCCTTGAGGCCGGCGCGATCGACGAGCGCGCCGGCCGAGGGGGGGATCCCCTCGGGCACCGGGTCCACCGCCGGGTCGGGGTTCCGGAACACGCACCCGGCGCTCGGCATTCCGAGCGGCTGCGTGCGCTGCCGGTGCGCCAGCGACTGCCGAGCCGTCTCGCGCAGCGCCGCCGGGTCGGCGCCCGGCGCCAGGCCGAACGACACCGACAGCACGACCTCGCCGCCCGCCTGCGCCCGGCTGCGGCCGTAAGCGAACCCCATCTCCGCGGCGGGCACGTCTGCGACGCCGCCGCCCGGGCCCGCGAGCCGCACCGACCGCACCCGCTCGTCGATCGAGCGCCCCGCGTAATGCGCGTTGCCGCAGACCGCGCCGCCCACCGATCCCGGCGTGCCGGCAAACGTCTCCAGCCCCTCGAGGCCCCGGCCGATCGCCCAGCGGACGAGGCCGTTCAGGCTGACTCCGGCATCGGCGCGCACGTCCGACGCGCTCTCGAGGGCCGTCTCTCCCCCGCGCGCGCGGATGACGACGCCGCGGACACCCTCGTCGCTCACGAGCAGGTTCGATCCCCCGCCGATGACGACGGCGGGCACGCCGAGTTCGCCCGCCAGGCGCCACGCCGACGCCAGCTCGGCCGATCCGCGCACCTCGACCAGGCACTCGGCGGGGCCGCCCACCCTGAAGGTGGTCAGCGGCGCCAGCGGCGCCTCGCGGCGCACCCGCCCGGCGCCGAACGCCGCCGCGAACCGGTCGAACTCCTGCCTGGTCATCGTCGTCCCCGCCGCGGCCCGTCAGCGCCGCTTCTCGGCGGCGCGCAGCGCGTCGAGCAGCTTCCCGTGGATCCCCCCGAACCGCCCGTTCGACATGATCACGACCTGGTCGTTCTTGCGGCGCTCGGACACCAGCAGGTTGACGATGTCGGCCACTGCCGGCACGTAGCGCGCCCGGATCCCGGCCTGGTCGATGTCGGCGGCGAGCCGGTCGGCCGACAGCCGCTCCGCCTCGGGCAGGCTCGACCGGTACACGGCGGCGATGATCACGTCGTCGGCGGCCCCGAACGAGCCGGCGAAGGCGTCCTGGAAGACCCGGCGGCACGACGAGGCCGAGCAGGGCTCGAACACGGCGCGGATCCGCGCGTCGGGCCGCGCCGCGCGCAGCGCGGCCAGCGTCTCGGCGATCGCCGTCGGGTGGTGCGCGAAGTCGTCGTACACCGTCACGCCGGCCACCGTGCCGAGCGGCTCCAGCCGCCGCTTGACGCCCTTGAAGGTCGAGAGCCCCTGCGCGATCGCGTGCAGGTCCACGCCCACCTCGCGCGCGACGACCATCGCGGCCAGCGCGTTCCGCACGTTGTGGGTGCCGAGCAGCGGGACGGTGAAGCGGCCGATGCCCTGCCCCGCGTGGCGCACGGCGAACGACGTCCCCTCGGCCGTCACGCGCAGGTCGTAGGCGTGGTAGTCGGCCTCGTCCGCCAGGCCGAACGTCACGACCGGCGAGCGCGCGAACTCGCGCATCGCCGCGGCCTCGGGGCTGTCGGCGCCGAGCACGAGACGGCCGCGGCCCGGCACGAGGCCCACGAACCGGCGGAACGCCAGGCGGATCTCGTCGAGGCTGGCGTAGATGTCCGCGTGGTCGAACTCGATGTTGCCGATGACGGCGATGTCGGGGAGGTACTTCAGGAACTTCGCGGTCTTGTCGAAGAACGCGCTGTCGTACTCGTCCCCCTCGATCACGAATTCCCGGCCGTGGCCGAGCCGGTAGCTCGACCCGTTCTCGCCGAAGTTGGCGGCGATGCCGCCGACCAGGAGGCTCGGGTCCCGGCCCGCCGAGGTCAGCAGCCACGCGGTCATCGCCGTCGTCGTCGTCTTGCCGTGCGTGCCGGCGATGACGACCGACCGCGCGCCCCAGAGGAAGTGCTCGCGGACGGCCTCGGGCAGCGAGCAGTGCCGGATCTTGCGGTCCAGCACCTCCTCGACCTCGGGGTTCCCCCGCGACAACGCGTTGCCCACGACGACGAGGTCGAGGTCGGGCGTGATGTGCGCGGCGTCGTACCCGGCGAGCGTCTCGATCCGCTCGTCGGCGAGGAACTCGCTCATCGGCGGGTAGATGGCGAGGTCGGAGCCGCGGACCTCGTGCCCCTTGCGCTTCAGCATCGCGGCGAGCGTCGCCATCGCGGTCCCGCCGATGCCAATCAGGTGGATCTTCACGGTCACTCCTCGGAGACGGCGGACTCCTCGATGACGATCGCCGGCTGGCCGCCGGCCACCACGCGCGCGCGGACGCCGAGCGGGAGCGTCACGGCCGGTCCGCCCGTGTGCCCCGACGGGAAGCCGAACAGCACCGGCCCCGCGCAGTCGGCGGCGAGCGCCGCCATCGTGTCGCGCCCGAACAGCTCGCCGCCCGGCTCGTCGCACCCCGGAAACTCGCCGAGCACGATCGCGGCCGCCCGGCCGATGATGCCGGCCAGGCGCAACTGCGTCCAGAGCCGGTCGAGGCGGTAAGGGCGCTCGTTGAGGTCCTCGAGGAACAGCACGCATCCGGCCGGCGGGTCGAACGCGTAGGGCGTTCCCAGCGACGCCGCGATCTGCGTGAGGTTCCCGCCGACGAGGGGACCGGCCGCCTCCCCCGGGCGCAGCGTCTCGACGCCGGGAAAAACCAGCTCGCCGAGCGGCTCGGCGCGCATCAGCGCCCCCGTCAGCGTCGCCCGGTCGTAGGCCTCGCGGCCCCGCTCGAGGCGGCCGGCGACGGTCGGCCCGTGGAACGCCACGAGGCCGCACGCCCCGGTGACGAACGTCAGGAGCGACGTCAGGTCGCTGTAGCCGACGATGGCCTTGCGCGCCCGCCGCACTTGCCCCGCGTCGAGCAGCGGCAGCACGTGCACGCTCCCGTACCCGCCCCGGACGCCCAGCACCGCCGCGATCGACGGGTCGGCCAGGGCGCGCGCGATGGCCCCGGCGCGCGTCTCGGCCGTCCCGGCCTCGTAGCCGCTCCGGTCGAACACGGACGGCTCGTAGACCGGCTCCAGGCCGAGGCACCGGACCTCGGCCACGCCGGCGTCCAGCTCCTCGGGGGCGAACGGGCTCGCCGGCGCCACCACGGCCACGCGGTCGCCGGGCCGCACGATGCGGGGCTTGATCATGAGAAGCGTCGCATCTCCTCGGCGACGAGCTGGTGGGCCGCGCACCCGATCACGTTCCGCAGCTCGCGCGGCGGCATCGGCCGCCAGCCGGGGCGAAGGGGCGATCCCGCCATCACCGCGAACCGTTCCTTCGCCCGCCGCTGGCGCGCCACCGCGTCGTCGATCCGGGCGCGCGGGATCTCCTCCCGCTCGACCGCGCGGACGAGCGCCTCGACCGCCGAGGCGTGGTCCGCGACGTCGGTGCCGCACAGCAGGAGCACGTCGCAGCCGGCCGCGACGGCCGACACCACCGCCCGCTCCCGCGTGAAGCGCGCCGAGATGGCCTTCATGTCCATGTCGTCGGTGAACACCAGGCCGTCGAAGCCCAGCTCGCCGCGCAGCACGTCCGAGACGATGCGCCGCGACAGCGTGGCCGGGTGCTCCTCGTCGAAGGCGGGCACGAGCAGGTGCGCGGTCATCACCGCCGCCACGCCGGCCTCGATCGCCGCGCGGAAGGGGACGAAGTCGATCTCGCGCAGGCGCTCGGGCGGGTGCTCGACGAGCGGCAGGTCGAGGTGGGAGTCCACCGAGGTGTCGCCGTGCCCGGGAAAGTGCTTGCCGCACGCCGCCACGCCGCCCGCCTGGAGGCCGCGCACGATCGCCGCCCCGAGCCGCGCCACCGTCTCGGGCCGCTCGCCGAGCGCCCGGTCGCCGATGGCGGGGTTCCCCGGGTTGGTGAGGACGTCGAGCACCGGGGCGAAGTCGATGGAGATGCCGACGGCGGTCAGTTCGCGCGCCAGCGCGTCCGCGAAGCGCGACGCCAGCGCCTCGTCGCCCGAGCGGCCGAGCGCGAGCATGGGCGGCCACTCGGTCATCGGGCGGCGCATCCGCGCGACGCGCCCGCCCTCCTGGTCGATGCCGACCCACAGCGGCGCGTCCCCGGCAAACCGCTGCGCCTCGGCGGCCAGCTCGGCGACCTGCTCGGGCGACTCGACGTTGCGGGCGAAGAGGATCAGGCCGCCCAGATCGAATTCGCGGGCGAGCGCGGCCAGTTCCGGGCCGATCGTCTTTCCCTCGAACCCGACGACGGCGAGTTGTCCGATGCGTCGATGGAGAGCGGGTGGCACGTTGTCATTATAATGACTCGTGCGCATCGAATCCTCAGCTCCGACCCGCATCGACCTGGCCGGCGGCACGATCGACATCTGGCCGCTCTACCTGTTCCACGACCGCGCCCAAACCCTGAACGTGGCGATCAGCCTGCGCGCGACGGCGACGCTCGAGCCGCGCGACGACGGCCGGATCGCGATCCGGTCGGAGGACACGGGCCTCGCGCTGGAGGCGGACGACTGGCGCGAACTGGCGCGGCCTGGCGACCTCTCGCTGCTCCGCTGGCTCCTGTACTTCTTCCGCGCCGGGGGGCTGACGCTGACGACGCGGGCCGAGTCGCCGGCCGGGGCGGGCATCGCCGGGTCGTCGGCCCTCAACATCGCGGTCTGCGGGGCGATGTCGCGCTGGACGGGGGCCAACTACGACGCCGAGGCGCTGCTGCGCATCGCGATGAACGTGGAGGCGCAGGCGATTGCCGTGCCGACCGGCGTGCAGGACTACCGGCCGGCGCTCTACGGCGGCGTGTCGGCCGTGGAGTTGGGCGTGGAGGGCGTGCGCCGCGTCGCGCTCGACGTCGATCCCCGCGAGATCGAGCGGCGAGTCGTCCTGGCCTACACCGGCGTGCCGCGCAACTCGGGCACGAACAACTGGGAGGTGACCAGGCGTCACCTCGACGGCGACCGGGACGTGTTCGACTGCTTCGAGCGGATCCGCGACACCGCCGTCGCGATGCGCGAGGCGCTCGCGCGCGGCGACTGGGACGAGGTCGGGCGCCAGGTGGCCGCCGAGTGGGAGAACCGCCAGCGCCTCGCCCCGGGCGTGACGACGCCGGGGATCGACGACCTGGTGCGCCGCTCGCGCGCGGCCGGCGCGCAGGGCGCCAAGGTCTGCGGCGCGGGCGGCGGCGGCTGCATCTTCTTCATCGGCCCGCCGGAGCGGATGCCGGCCGTGCGCGACGCCGTGGCCGCCTCGGGGGCCCGCCTGCTCGACTACCGGGTCGAGGTCGAGGGCTTGCGCGTCGGCTGAGCGGCCTGCCACTCCGACCGCATCTGCGACAGCCCGTCCATGTAGACGGCGGCGCGCTCGCGCTCCTCCTCGGTGTCGAGCGTCTTGAGCAGCTCGATCGCGCGGGCGAGGTCGCGGGCGATCGTCGCGCGCGTCGCGCGATGGTAGATCTTCCGGATTTCGGCCACAGCGTCCATCACTGCCTCCGTGACACGTTGCGCGCGTACATCTTGCGGGCCGTGAGCCGCACCGGTTCCGGGACGTTGCGGTCGGTCGACAGCAGCTTCACGTCCCGCTCGGTCAGGCGCGTCAGCAGGGCCATCGACACCGGGATCGGCGTCTTCGCGTTGCGGGTGAGCGACGACACGATCGTGTAGTTCCTGGTCCACGCCCGGTGCGTGCCGATCGCGCGCAGGACGTCCTCGGACACGCTGGTCATCCGCGCGAACGACTCGACGTCGCTCTCGGTCAGCTTCGGGCTGCTCAGCACGGCCGCCGCGACCAGCCGGTTCGGGTCGCGCACGAGGATCGTCCGCTCCTCGCGGCTGCCCTGGATCGCCGCCTTGATCCGCCCGGCCACCGTGAGCGCCGACAGCCGGTACACCGTCCCCCGCTGATCGGGCGCCGCGCCGTCCGCCGCCGGCGCCGGCGGCGCCTCCGCGGCCGCGTCCCCC
>JAJXZZ010000103.1 GCA_021779795.1 Acidobacteriota bacterium
GGTCCCGGGGCGGTGGCGCAGGCGCTCGCCGAGGCCGACCCGCCGCAGCAGCGCCTCGGCGGCCGCGCGCGCCGCCGCGAGCGGCTGCCGGGCGATCCGGAGCGGCATCTCGGTGTTCTCGACCGCGTCGAACTCGGGCAGCAGGTGGTGGAACTGGAACACGAACCCGATGTGGCGGTTGCGGAACGCGACGCGCTCGGCGTCGGTCATGCTCGACAGCGGCGCGTCGCCGACGGCGATCGTCCCGCCGTCGAAGCGGTCGAGGCCGCCGAGCACGTGCAGCAGCGTGCTCTTGCCCACGCCGGACGCCCCGACGATCGCCACCATCTCGCCGCGCTCGACCGACAGGTCGAGCGCGCGCAGGACGTGCAGCGTCCCGGTCGCGGAGACGTAGGACTTGTCGAGCGCGGTGGCGATCACAAAGGGCATCGTGTCGGTTCTGAGAATCCTGTAGTGGTCAGTAGTCAGCCTGTCGCGCGTGATCGACCAGTCACTGGCCGCTCCAACCGTCACCGTCACCGTCCGGTCCCTGTCGCCGTCCCTACCCGTACCTGAGCGCCTCCGCCGGGTCGAGCTTCGACGCCTGGCGAGACGGGTAGAGCGTCGCCACGAAGCAGATCACCAGCGCCGACACCACGACGAGCGTGAAGTCGAGCGGGAGCACGACGAACGGCACGTAGGACACCTGGTAGACGTCGATCGGGACGTGGATCAGCTTGTAGCGGTCCATCACGGTGGACACGGCCCAGCCGGCCGCGGCGCCGGCCGTGGTCCCCAGGATCCCGATGATCATCCCCTGCAGCATGAACACCAGCATGATGCTGCGCGAGGAGGCGCCCATCGTCTTCAGGATGGCGATGTCGCGGTGCTTCTCCATCACCAGCAGGATCAGCGACGCGACGATGTTCAGCGCCGCGACCATGACGATGAGGCCGATCGTGATCGAGATGACCATCTTCTCGAGCCACAGCGCGCCGAACAGCGAGCGGTTCAGCTGCGTCCAGTCCTCGGTCAGGTACGTGCCCGCCGACTGGTCCATGATCGCGTGCGCCACCTCGGGCGCGCGGTAGATGTCGTCCACGCGCAGCTCGATCAGCTCGGGCTTGTCGCGGTCGGTCAGCCGCTCGGCCACCGGGAGCGTCACGAAACCGTAGGCCGAGTCGAACTCGAACAGCCCCAGCGAGAACAGGCCCGCCACCTCGAGGGTGCGCGTCCGCGGCAGCATGCCCATCGGCGACAGCGTGCCGTCCGGCGTCAGCAGCTGCACCTTGTCGCCGACCTTCACGCCGAGCGTCTTGGCCAGGTCCACGCCGATCAGGATGCCGGGGCGGCTGCCCGCGGGCCGGTCGAGCGACGACACCCGGCCCTGCCGCATCGCCCGCCCGAGGTCGGTGACGGTCGACTCGAGCGCCGGGTCGATCCCCTTGATGGTGATGAACGCCTGCCCCCGCGGCGTGGTGATGAGCGCCTTGCCGAGGATGGCCGGCGCCGCGCCGACGACGTGCTTGAACTGCTTCAGCCGGGCCACCTCGGCGCGGTAGTCCCGGATGCCGTCGCCCTTCCAGACGTAGACGTGGGCCGTCGAGCCGAGGATCCGGTCGCGCAGCTGGTCCTGCAGCCCGGTCATCAGCGCGAGCGCGATGACCAGCGCCATCACGCCGACGGTGACGCCGACCGTCGAAATCGCCGAGATGACCGAGATCAGCGCCTGCTTGCGCCGGGCGAGCAGGTAGCGGAGCGCGACGTGCAGCTCGAACGGGAGGTCCATCACTCCTTCCGCGCCCGCATCAGCGGGAACAGGATGACGTCGCGGATCGAGCGGCTGTCGGTGAGCAGCATCACCAGCCGGTCGATGCCGACCCCCTCGCCGCCGGCCGGCGGCATGCCGTACTCGAGGGCCCGCACGTAGTCCTCGTCCATCTCGTGCGCCTCGGCGTCCCCCTTCTGGCGCTCGGCCAGCTGCTGCTCGAACCGGCGCCGCTGCTCGGCCGGGTCGTTCAGCTCGCTGAAGGCGTTGGCCAGCTCGAAGCCGCCGGCGTACAGCTCGAACCGCTCGACCGTGTCCGGGTCGTCGGCCCGCTGCTTGGAGAGCGGCGACACCTCGGTCGGGAAGTCGTAGACGAAGGTCGGCTGCACGAGCGCCCGCTCCCACAACGCCTCGAACAGCGCGGCGGTGATCTTGCCCGGCCCCATCCCCGGATCGATCTCGATCCCCAGCCGGCGCGCCAGGTCACGGGCCGACGCGCGATCGCGCAGCTCCGACTCGGCCACGCCGCGGCCGATCCGGCGCGACGCCTCCTCGGCCACCGCCTCGCGCATCCTCAGGCGCCGGAACGGGGCGGCGAACGAGATCGTCTCGCCGCCGAACGTCACCTGGTCCGACCCGGTCACCGCCCGCGCCACCTCGGACAGCATCTCCTCGGTCATCGTCATCAGCTCGAGGTAGTGGCTGTAGGCCTGGTAGAACTCGAGCATCGTGAACTCGGGGTTGTGCTGCGTCGAGATCCCCTCGTTGCGGAAGTTCCGGTTGATCTCGTACACGCGCTCCATGCCGCCGACCAGCAGCCGCTTGAGGTACAGCTCGGGGGCGATGCGGAGGTAGAGCGTCATGTCGAGCGCGTTGTGATGCGTCACGAACGGCCGCGCGAGCGCCCCGCCGGCCACCGGCTGCATCATCGGCGTCTCGACCTCGAGGAATCCCCGCGCGTCGAGGAAGGTCCGGATCGCCTTGAGCGTCCGGCTCCGCGCCTCGAACACGCGCCCGCTCTCGGGCGTCACGATCAGGTCGAGGTAGCGCTGGCGGTAGCGGATCTCGACGTCCTGCAGCCCGTGCCACTTCTCGGGAAGCGGGACGAGGCACTTGGCGAGGAACGTCAGGCTCGACGCCCAGATCGTCAGCTCGTTCGTCTTGGTGCGGAACAGGTGCCCGCCGACGCCGACGAAGTCGCCGAGGTCGAGCAGCGAGAAGACCTGGAAGTCGAGGTCGGGGAGCGAGTCCTTCCGGACGTAGACCTGGACCCGCGACCGGCCGTCGCTGATGACGAGGAAGTTCGCCTTGCCGAAGCTCCGGATCGCGAGGATCCGCCCGCTGGTCCGCGTCTCGACCCGCTCGGCCTCGAGCGCCTCCTTCGGCCGCTCGCCGTGCGCCTCGACGAGGCGGGTCACGGTGTCGGTGCGGTCGAACTGGCGCGGGTACAGGTCGACGCCGAGGCGGGCGAGCGCCTCCAGGTTGGCGCGGCGTTGGACGAGCAGGTCGTTGTCCTGTGGCATGGGTGGAGACGGCGCGGGGCGCCCCGGGTTACTGCGGCCGGCCGGCCGCCTCCTGTTGACGGTTGACCGCGTCGAGCACGCCGTTCACGAACCGGCCGGACTCCTCGCCGCCGAAGCGGCGCGCCAGCTCGATCGCCTCGTCGATCACGACGGCCGGCGGCACGTCGGGGACGTGCCGCAACTGGAAGACGGCCATCCGGAGGATCAGGCGGTCGATGACGGCCATCCGCTCGGGCCGCCAGTGCTCGGCGCTCCCGGCGATGATCGGGTCGATCTCGGCGAGGTGCGCGGTGGTCCCGAGCACGAGGTCGGCGGCGAAGCGCTCCGACTCGGGCGTCTCGAGGCGCGCGGCCTGCTCGATCTCGCCGTGCGCGGCGATCGCCTCCTCGGGCGACATCCGCCCGACCTCCCACTGGTAGAGCATCTGGAGCGCGGCCTCGCGGGCCCGCCGCCGCCCGCGGAACGCGTCGCTGGTCGGGTCGTCGCCGGTGGTCCTGGTCATTTGCCGGTGAACAGCGGCGCGCGCTTCTCGAGGAACGCGCGCGTGCCCTCGCGCATGTCGGCGGTCGCGAAGCAGAGGCCGAAGAGCGCCGCCTCGATGAACTCCGCCTCGGGCAGCGCCACCTCGAGGCCGCGGTGCACCGCCTCGATGATCGACCGCATGGCGGCCGGCGGCATCGCCGCCAGCGTCGACGCCAGCGCGCGGCTGGCCGTCATCAGCTCGGCGGCCGGCACGACGCGGTTGACCAGCCCGAACGCCAGCGCCTCCTGGGCGTCGATCATCCGCCCGGTGAGCAGCAGGTCGAGGGCGCGCCCCTTGCCGACGAGCCGCGGCAGGCGCTGCGTCCCGGCGAAGCCCGGGATCATGCCCAGCTTCACCTCCGGCTGCCCGAAGCGGGCCGTCTCCGACGCGACGCGCAGCGTGCAGGCCATCGCCAGCTCGCAGCCGCCGCCGAGGGCGAACCCGTTCACCGCCGCGACGATCGGTTTGCCGAGGTGCTCGGCCACCTCGAAGACGTGCTGGCCCGCCAGCGCGTACGCCTCGGCCTCGGTCGGGGTGAGCTGCTCGAGTTCGTGGATGTCCGCGCCGGCCACGAAGGCCTTCTCGCCGGCGCCGGTGAGCACCAGGCAGCGCGCCGCCTCGTCGTGCCGCAGTTCCAGCAGCGCCCGGCGAAGCTCGTCGAGCGTCGCGCGGTCGAGGGCGTTCAGCACCTGGCGGCGGTCGATCGTCAGGATCGCGACCGCGCCGTCACGCTCGATCCGGAGATTGTCAAACGACATCGCGAAACCTCCACAGTATACCCCACAGCCACCAGGCCCCCGCCCCGGCGGCGCCGCCCGCGACGTCGGCCGCGAGGTCGAGCAGGTCGAACTGGCGGTGCGGGACGAACAGCTGGTGGCACTCGTCCGAGAGGCCGTAGATCGCCGCGAACGCCACGACCGCCGCGACCGTCCCCGCCGCCGTCGGCCGGCCCGCGCGCCCCGTCCACGCGCGCGCGAACAGGAACCCGAGGCCCGCGTAGAGCAGCGTGTGGGCCGTCTTGTCGGACATGCCGCCGGGCAGGGCCGGCACCGAGGAGATCGACGAGAGGGCGAAGATGAGCGCGCAGTACGCGAGGACGGGCCCCCACAGCCGGGCCGCGCCCGGGCGGCCGGGCCCCGGCCGCCCCGCGCGGGCGGCCTCGCCGCTCAGAAGGGGAACATCAGCCATCCGAGCACCAGGGCGCTCACGATGAACCCGCCGAACACGGCGGCGCCGAACCGCACCTGCTCGCGCGGCGTGTCCCTCATCAGCACCGCGAACACCACCGCCACGAACAGCGAGAAGACGACCATCAGCAGGAAGTGGCTGACCACGATCCCTCACTTGCGCCCGAGCGCCGTGTCGCACGCGTCGAGCACGACCAGCATGTTGAGCAGGCCCGACACGATGAGAAAGGCGTTCGCGTACTCGAACGTCACCGCCGCGACCTGCCCGCGGTCGAAGCCGATCGCCCTCGCGAGGAAATACGGCAGGCCCATCGCCACGTCGGCGACCGCCGCCAGGAAGACGAGCGGCTCGGAGCTGTCGAAGGGGAACAGCCGCCCCTGCATGGCGAGGCCCAGCGCGAACATCCCCGTCAGCGCCGCCAGGAAGATCAGCCCCTTCGATCGCCGCCCCATCCACAGGTGGCCGCTGCCCGGCACCAGCCAGGCGGCCACGGCGACGAGCGCCAGGGTGCCGCCGTCTACGCGCGTCTTCGCGTCGCTTCGCATCCGTGTAGTCTACCCCGAAAGCCCGCGAACTCGGCCAGCAGCACCCCCGCCGCCAGGCCGAGCGGCACGGCCGCCGCCGCCCGCGCCAGGCCCGACTCGGTCGACGGCCACAGCCACTCCGCCGCCAGCGTCGCGGCCGTCGGCACCGAGGCGGCCGCCAGCAGCAGGCGCCAGCGCGACCACGGCACCGCCCGCCCGCGAAGCCCCCGCCACGTCCCGACGATCACGCCGAGCGCGCCCGACAGGTAGAGGCCCGTGCAGCGGGCGCACACCGGCAGCCGCGCCCCGGCCAGGTGGAACGACCGCTCGGGCCGCTGGTGGCACACGAGCGACCCGACCCAGTACACGGCCGCCGACGCGTACGCCCCGCCCGGCGCCGGCGACGCCGCCGACCCGAGCATGGGCGCGGCCAGGATCAGCCCGGCCCACGCCACGGCCAGCGCGGACAGCCCCCACGCCAGGCGCCGTATGAATCCTGTCGATGGCACGGGAGCATTGTATGCCGTGTTCGTGCCGAGCAGGGCTGAAGCCCTGCTGCGACCGTTGATCCTGGGCAGCGGTGCCTGGCGCTGACCGCACGGCCACGGTCGGAACAAGCCTTCAGCCTGGTTCTTCAGATCGCGATCGGCCCGAAGTGCTGCTCGTAGCGCGCCGCGAACTCGTCGCGGGTGTAGGTGTGGCTCGACCCGCCCAGGTGCTCCAGCGCGTAGGCCGCGGCCACGCTCCCCATCTGGCCGCACACCTGGTAGTCGGCGCCGAGGGCGATCCCCTTCATGAAGCCGCCGCGGAACGCGTCGCCGACGCCGGTCGGGTCCACGACGGCCGACGGGGCCACCGCCGGCACGTCGATCGTCCGCCCGCGCAGCCTGATGGCGGCCCCCTTCTCGCCCCTCGTCACGACGACGGCCTCGGCGTGCTCGAGCATCGCGTCGGCGTCGAGGCCGGTCTTCTCGCGGATGATCTCGAACTCGTAGTCGTTGCAGACGACGATGTGCGCGCCGACGACGCCGTCGCGGATGTCGCCGCCGCCCATCCGGGCCACCTGCTGGCTCGGGTCGTAGATGTAGGGGATCCCGAGGGCCCGGCACTCCCGCGCGTACGCCACCATCGCCGCCGGGTCGTTGGGCGAGATGATCGCCAGGTCGCACGGCCCGGCCGCGGCGAAGTCCAGTTCCCCCGCGTGGGCCATCGCCCCGGTGTAGAACGAGGCGATCTGGTTGCCGTCCCGGTCGGTGCTGCAGAAGAACGAGGCGGTGAACGTGCCGTCCACCTGCTTGACGAGCGAGGTGTCGATGCCCGACCCCTCGAGGAAGCGCCGGTACTCGTCGAAGTCCTGCCCGGCCGTCGCCATCAGGCGCGGCCGCTCGCCGAGCAGCGCCAGCGTGTAGGCGATGTTCGGCGCGCAGCCGCCGCGCCGCTTGTCCATGGAGTCCACCAGGAAGCTGAGGCTCACGCGCTGCAGGTGGCCGGGCAGCAGGTGCTCGCTGAAGCTCCCCGGGAACGACATCAGGTAGTCGTAGGCGATCGATCCGGTGACGATGATGCGCATGTCAGAGGTACTTTCCCACGATCGGCGCCAGGTCGGCGCGGGTGGCGGCCGGGATGGCGTCGCGGCTGGTGATGATCGCGTTGGCGAGCGCCGTCGCGCAGGGGCAGGTCCGCGCGCCGTCGAGGCGGCCGACCGTCTCGGCGATGATCGCCTGCGCCGTCTTCGCGTTCTGGATCACGTTGGCGACGATCATGTCCACGGTCACCGAGTCGTGCTCGGGGTGCCAGCAGTCGTAGTCGGTCACCAGCGCGAGCGTGGCGTAGCAGATCTCCGCCTCGCGCGCGAGCTTGGCCTCCTGCAGGTTGGTCATCCCGATGACGTCCATGCCCCAGGCGCGGTACAGGTTCGACTCGGCGAGCGTGGAGAACTGCGGCCCCTCCATGCAGACGTACGTGCCGCCGAGGTGCGCGCGCGCCCCGACCGCGATCGCCGCCTCGTGCGCCGCCCCCGACAGGTCGGCGCACACCGGGTGGGCGAACGAGACGTGCGCCACCAGGCCGCGGCCGAAGAAGGTGCTCGCGCGCCCCCTGGTCCGGTCGAGGAACTGGTCGGGGACCACGATGTCCTGGGGCGGGTACTCGAGCTTCAGGCTGCCGACGGCGCTCGCCGACAGGATCCGCTCGACGCCGAGCGTCTTGAACCCGTAGATGTTCGCCCGGAAGTTCAGCTCGCCCGGCATCAGGCGGTGCCCGGCGCCGTGGCGCGCGAGGAACGCGACGCGGCGGCCGCGCAGCGTGCCCACCACGTAGGGGCCCGACGGATCCCCGAACGGCGTGGCGATCGCCACCTCTTCCCGATCCGTCAGCTCGGCCATGTCGTACAGGCCGCTGCCCCCGATGATGCCAATCTGGGCCGGCATATCGCTCCTCGCCTCCGCCGCGCGGCGGCCAAAGATTCGGATTATACAAGCAGTTCCCGGGCGATGACCAACCGCTGGATCTCGCTCGTGCCCTCCCCGATCGTCGTGAGCTTGACGTCGCGGAAGAACTTCTCGGCCGGGTAGTCCTTCACGAAGCCGTAGCCGCCGTGGATCTGGACGCCGTTCTCGGCCGCCCGCACCGCCGCCTCGCTGGCGAACAGCTTCGCCATCGCCGACTCGCGCGTGGTGCGCGGGGCGCCGGCGTCCTGCAGCGCGGCGGCCCGGTAGGTCAGCAGCCGCGCCGCCTCGATCGCGGTGGCGTCGTCGGCGAGCTTCCACTGCACCGCCTGGAACGACGAGATCGGCCGCCCGAACTGCTGGCGCTGCTTCGCGTAGGCGAGCGCCGCCTCGTGCGCCCCCTGCGCGAGGCCGACCGCCAGCGCGGCGATGCCGATGCGCCCGGCGTCGAGCACGCGCATGGCGTCGTGGAAGCCCTCGCCCTCGCGCCCGAGCAGCTGGCCGTCGCCGACGCGGCAGTGGTCGAAGACGACCTCGCTCGTGTCGCTCGCGCGCATCCCGAGCTTGTTCTCCTTGCGCCCGGACGCCATGCCCGGCGTGCCGCGCTCGACGACGAACGCGGAGATGCCGTGGCGCCCGGCGGCGCGGTCGGTCACGGCCATCGCCACCATCACGTCGCCCACGCGGCCGTGCGTCGTGAACGCCTTCGACCCGTCGATCACCCACCCGCCCGCCTCGCGCGCCGCGCGCGTCTGGATCGCGCCGGCGTCGCTGCCCGCCTGCGGCTCGGTCAGCCCCCAGGCGCCGACCTGCTCGCCGCGCGCCAGCCCCTCGACGTAGCGCCGCTTCTGGGCCTCGCTGCCGAACATGAAGAGATGCGCCGTGCAGAGGCCGTTGTGGGCGGCCACCGAGAGCGCGACCGACGGATCGACCCGGGCCAGCTCCTCGATGCAGATGCAGTAGTCCACCGCCGACATGCCCGCGCCGCCGTAGTCCTCCGGGATCTGGATCCCCATCAGGCCGAGCGCGCCCAGGCGGGGCATCAGCTCGGACGGGAAGTGCTGCGCCTCGTCCCAGGCCATGACGTGCGGGCGGATCTCGGCCTCGGCGAACTCGCGCACGGTCCGCCGGAGGATCTCCTGCTGCTCGCTGATCCGGAAGTCCATCGTCGATGCTCCGCGTGATTACGCGCCGCCGGTCGGGACGGCGGGCGCTCCCCCGCCGCCGGGATCGCCGGCCCAGTTGGTGTGAGGCGGGCGGTTGTCGATCAGCCACCCGCGCAGGAGGGCGCCGTACGTGCGCCGGTGAAGCCCGCGCCGTTCGCAGAACGGCCCGAGCGCCCGCTGGAGCGCCGGCAGGCGGCACGCGGCCGACCGCCGGTGCAGGCGCCGGGGCAGGTCGCGCGGCACCGCGCGGCCAGGCTCGGCGCGGA
>JAJXZZ010000104.1 GCA_021779795.1 Acidobacteriota bacterium
CGCCGGCCCAGGCCGCGGCGGCGCTGTCCGCGATCCGGTCGCGGCGGCCGCTGCCGGCGGCCGTCTCCTCGTCAACGTGGCTCGCCAGCCGGTCCGGGTGGAGCGTGCTTCGACGGCGTGTTCGGCTGGCCTGACGCGAGGCCGTGGGCAGCGGCGACCGAAGCCCTGGCGGTCGTGTTGCCGCCCGCCCGCCTTCCGCGGTAGCATGGCCCCTCGGAAGGAGAACCCGATGAAGCAAGCCTTTCTGGCGGTTGTGTGCCTTGCCGTCACCGCGTTCCCGGCCGCCGCGCAGCCGCCCGCGTCGGCTGCCGGCGCCGTCGCCAACCCGTTCAGCCAGGCGTTGAAGGCGTCGTTCGACACCGTGGCGGGCTACCTCGCCAGGTCGGCCGAGAAGATGCCCGAGGCCGACTACTCCTTCAAGCCGACACCCGAGGTCCGCAGCTTCGGCCAGATCGTCGGCCACGTGGCCAACGCGCAGTACTCGTACTGCTCGCGCGCCAGGGGCGAGAAGAATCCGAACGCCGGAAACAACTTCGAGGAGAAGACCGCGAAGGCGGACCTCGTCAAGGCGCTCAACGACTCGATTGCCTACTGCTCGGCCGTCTACGGGTCGATGACCGACGCGAAGGCGGTCGAACCGATCCCGCTCCCGGCCGGCGCGTCGCCCCGCCCCGGTTCGCCCATGCTCCCGGTGCGGACGCTGCTCGGCAACATCACGCACGACCAGGAGCACTACGGCAACTTCGTGACCTACCTGCGGCTGAAGGGCCTGGTGCCGCCATCGAGCGAGCCTCGGAAATAGCGGGATGAGACGTCCCGCCCACTTCCAGACGCCGGCCGCCCTGGCTCTCGCGCTTGCCGTGGGACTCGGGGCGGGATGCGGCAGGCCGGCCGCGCCGCCGTCGCAGGCGCACCGCCGTCCCGACGTCGATCTCCCTCGCGAGACCGAGTCGATCGCCGGGCGCGTCCCGGACCGTACCACCTTGTCGGCGCTGCTGCTGTCGCTGCAGCTGCGCCCCGACCTCGTGCCGGCCATCGTCTCGGCGACCAGGACCGTGTTCGACCCGCGCCGCCTCAGGGCCGACCACACCTATCGCCTCGAGCGGACCTTCGGCGGCCTGCTCCGCCGCTTCGATTACGAGATCGACGAGGACCGCTTCCTGCGACTGGCGGGGGCGGCGAACGACCAGCCAGGCGAGATCACGGCCGAGGTCGTCCCCTACCAGAAGGAGACAAAGCAGGTCTCGGTCGTCGGCGAGATCACGAAGGAGTCACCCTCGCTCTTCGAGGCCATGGACCGTGCCGGCGAGGGCCCCGACCTGTCGATCGAGCTGGCGGACATCTTCAGCGGGGAGATCGACTTCAACTCGGACCTGCAGGCGGGCGACCGCTTCAGCCTGACGTTCGAGAAGGTGTACCGGGAAGGGAAGTTCTCCTCGTACGGCCCCGTGCTGGCGGCCGAGCTCTCGAACGAGGGGCGCGTGCTGAAGGCCTTCCGCTTCACGCTGCCCGGGGGGCAGACGGGCTACTACGACGAGAACGGCCGGTCGCTCAAGCGGTTCTTCCTCAAGTCGCCGCTCAAGTTCGCCGCGCGGGTCACCTCCAGGTTCTCGAGGGCGCGCATGCACCCCATCCTGCGGATTCTCCGGCCCCATCTCGGCGTCGACTACGGCGCCCCGACGGGCAGCCCCGTGGTGGCGGTGGCGAACGGCGTCGTCGTGTCGGCCGGGTGGGCCGGCCAGGGCGGGCGCATGGTGCGCCTCAGGCACGCGAGCGGGTACCAGACCTTCTACATGCACCTCTCGTCGATCGCGGTGAGGGCCGGCCATCGCGTCAGCCAGGGTGACCTCATCGGGCGCGTGGGCATGAGCGGCCTGGCGACCGGCCCGCACCTCGATTACCGGGTGTGGAAGAACGGCGTGCCCATCAACCCGCTCACGCTGCTCCGCTCGCTGCCGCCCGGCGAACCGATCCCGAGGCGCCTGATGGCGCAGTTCTCGGCCGAGCGGGACCGGATGCTGTCGTCGCTGTCGCCGCCCGCGCCCGCCAACACCGCGCCGGCGGCCGCTCCCGGCGCCGGGAAGTAGCGCCGCCCCTCGCGGGGCCCGGCGCGCGGGCGAGGCCGTCCGGCCGCGGCTTGACACTCCTTCCCGGTTCAGGTAATTAGGGCTAGCGAGGCGCGCCTTGCTAGCTCGGGAACGCTGTTGGCTGGCCCCGCGCGAGCGCGGGGCGCCAGGCGTCTTTGGCCGTTCAAGACGTCTGGATGGCGGCCTCGAACGGCCGTCGGGTTCCGCCCCTTCTTAACCCTCTGCGCCGCCGTGCGCCCACGGCGGCCCGCCGCGAGTCACCAGATGTCCGTCATCCGACCGTTCGCCGCACTCAGGCCCTCATCATCCAACGCGGACCGCGTCTCCGCCGTTCCGTACGACGTCGTGAACGCCGAGGAGGCGCGGGCGCTGGCCGCCGGCAACCCGCTGAGCTTCCTGCACGTCTCCCGCGCCGAGATCGACCTGCCGCCCGAGACCGACCCGTATTCCGACGCTGTCTATGCGAAGGCGCTCGAGAACTTCACGGCGCTTCGCCGGGCGGCGCCGCTCGTCGTCGAGGACGCGCCGGCGGTGTACTTCTACCGCCTGAAGATGGGGAGCCACTTCCAGACGGGGCTGGCCGCCTGCTACTCGGTGGACGAGTACGACACCGGCCTCATCAAGAAGCACGAGAAGACGCGCAAGGACAAGGAGGACGACCGGACGCGGCACATCATCACGCTGCGCGCGCAGACCGGGCCCGTCTTCCTGACCTACCGGCACTCGGCGGCCGTGGACGCGGTGGCCGACACGGTGACCGCCGGCGCGCCGCTCTTCGACTTCGCGTCGGCCGACCAGGTGCGCCACACGATCTGGAAGGTGACCGGGGCGGAGCTCGACGCGGTGGTCCGCGCGTTCGCCGACCTGCCGTGCCTCTACATCGCCGACGGGCACCACCGGGCCGCGAGCGCGGGGCGCACGAGGACGCACCTGGCCGGGTCGTCGCCGGCCGGCGCCGCCGGCGAAGCCGGCTGGATGCTGGCTGTCGCGTTTCCCGACAACCAGACGCAGATCCTCCCGTACAATCGTGTGGTCAAGGATCTGGCCGGGCGGACGCCCGAGTCGTTCCTGGCCGAGTTGAAGACGCGCGTGACGGTCACCGACGGCGCCCCGACGCCGGGGGGGAAGGGCGAAGCGGCCATGTACCTGGGCGGGCGGTGGCACGCGCTGCGCCTGCAGGCGGCCGCCGGGGCCGCCGACGTCGGCAGCACGCTCGACGTCAGCCTCCTCCAGGACCAGGTGCTGTCCCCCCTGCTCGGCGTGGGCGACCCGCGCACCGACAAGCGGATCGACTTCGTCGGCGGGATCCGCGGCACGGCCGAGCTCGAGAGGCTGGTGAACTCCGGCAAGGCGGCGGTGGCGTTCTCGCTGTTCCCCGTCGGCGTGGACGACCTCATGCGGATCGCGGATGCCGGCGAGATCATGCCCCCCAAGTCCACGTGGTTCGAGCCGAAGCTTCGAGACGGGCTGCTGAGTCATCTTCTCTAACGGGACGCGGGTCGCCGCGTCTGGGGGTGCAGTCATGAAAGTGCTGGTTGCCGACAAGTTCGAGAAGAGCGGGCTCGAGGGGCTGAAGGCGGCGGGGTGCGAGGTCGTCTTCGAGCCCGACCTGAAGGACGCCGCGCTCACCGAGGCGCTCGCCAGGACCGGGGCCGACGTGCTGGTCGTGCGCTCCACGCAGGTCACCGAGGCGATGATGGACGCGGGCAGGCTGGCGCTGATCGTGCGCGCCGGCGCCGGCTACAACACGATCGACGTCAAGGCGGCGTGCAAGCGCGGCATCTACGTCTCCAACTGCCCCGGGAAGAACTCCCTCGCGGTCGCCGAGCTGACGTTCGGCCTGATCCTCGCCCTCGACCGGCGGATCCCCGACAACGTGGCCGACCTGCAGCGCGGCAAGTGGAACAAGAAGGAGTACTCGAAGGCGAAGGGAATTCACGGCGCCACGCTCGGCATCCTCGGCTTCGGCCGGATCGGCCAGGAGGTGGCGCGGCGGGCGATGGGGTTCGGCATGAACCTCGTCATCTGGAGCGAGCTGGGCGTGCGCGTGGACCGCGATGCCATCCCGGTGGACATGCCGCTGATGCTGCAGGTGCGGCCCGGATCGGGGTCGCTCATCGAGCAGCGGATCACCGTCGTGCAGACGCCGGCCGAGGTCGCCGAGCGGTGCGACATCCTCAGCATCCACCTGGCCGCCGGCCCGCTCACCAGGAACGTCGTCGGCGCCGAGGTCATCGAGAAGCTGAAGCCGGGCGCGATGCTCATCAACACCGCGCGGCCGGACGTGCTCGACTACAAGGCGCTCGCGAAGGCGGTGAAGGAGAAGGGGATCCGCGTCGGCCTCGACGTGTTCCCCGGCGAGCCGGCCAGCGGGGCCGCCGACTTCGCGCACGAGCTGGTGGGGCTGCCGGGCGTCTACGGCACCCACCACATCGGCGCCTCGACCGACCAGGCGCAGGAGGCCATCGCCGCCGAGACGGTGCGCATCGTCAAGACGTTCAAGGAGACCGGCGCGGTGCCGAACGTCGTGAACCTGGCGAAGAAGAGCGCGGCGAAGCACTCGCTCATCGTGCGCCACGGCGACCAGCCGGGCGTCGCCGCCTGCATCTTCAGCAAGCTCGCGGCGGCCGGCATCAACGCGCACGAGACCGAGAACATCATCTTCGACGGCGGCGGCGCCGCCATCGCGCGCGTCAACATCGACAAGCAGCCGCCCGCCGGGTTCGCCGAGTCGCTCAAGGGCTGCCCGGGGATCATGGACGTCAGCGTCGTGGACCTGGCGTAGCGGGACATCGGGCTTCGGGCTGCGGGCCTCGGGCTTCAGGCCATCCGCCGGTTTCATGCCGCGATGTGCCGCGGCGTGACGCGCGTGACACGGCCCGACGCCCTGAGGCTGCGGCCGATATGGCGTTCTTCAATCCGTAACCGAGGAGATCATTCGCATGTCCACCACCACCCGCGTGTTCAACTTCGCCGCCGGCCCCGCCGTCCTGCCGCTGCCCGCCCTCGAGGAGGCGCAGCGCGACCTGGTCGCCCTGCCGGGCGTCGGCATGTCGGTGCTCGAGATCAGCCACCGCTCGAAGACCTTCGAGGCGATCATCGGCGAGTGCGAGGCCAACATCCGCAAGCTGGCCGGCATCCCCGACAACTACCACATCCTCTTCCTCCAGGGCGGCGCGACGACGCAGTTCTCGATGGTGCCGATGAACCTGCTGCCGGCCGGCGCGTGGGCCGACTACATCGTCACCGGCGCGTGGTCGTCGAAGGCCGTGAAGGAGGCGAAGAAGGTCGGCGCGGTGAACGTGGCGTTCGACGGCAAGGCCGAGAACTTCACGCGGCTGCCGAAGAAGGAGGAGCTGAAGCTCACGCCGGGCGCCGCCTACGTCCACATCACGACCAACGAGACGATCCACGGCGTCGAGTTCCACAAGTTGCCCGGCTTCGGCGACGCGACCGTGGTGGCCGACACCTCGTCGCACATGTTCAGCCGGCCGATCGACGTCACCAAGTACGGCCTGATTTACGCCGGCGTGCAGAAGAACATCGGCCCGGCCGGGGCGACGCTGGTCATCGTCCGCGACGACCTGGTCAAGAAGGCGGCCGAGCGCCCGTCGTACGCGAACCTGCCGGTCATGCTGCAGTACGGCACGCACGTGCCGGAGCACTCGCTCTACAACACGCCGCCGGTCTTCACGATCTACATGATCGGCCTCGTGATGAAGTGGCTGCTCTCGGTGGGCGGCCTCGAGGGGATCGACAAGATCAACGAGCGCAAGGCGGGCAAGCTCTACGCCGAGATCGACCGGACCGGCTTCTACAAGGGACACGCCGCCAAGGACGCCCGCTCGCGGATGAACGTGACCTTCCGTCTGCCGACCGAGGAACTCGAGGCGAAGTTCGTCAAGGAGTCGAAGGCGGCCGGCCTCGACGGCCTCAAGGGCCACCGCTCGGTGGGCGGCCTGCGCGCGTCGATCTACAACGCGTTCCCCGAGGAGGGCGTGGACGCGCTCATCGCGTTCATGAAGGAGTTCGAGAAGAAGAACGGGTAGGAAGGCTCAGGGCTCGAGACCGGGCCGCTCGATTCACGTCGGGCGGCCCGTACCTTGTACGCTGTCACCAGGCCCTCGGCCCTCCGCCTTCAGCCCTCGGCCTGATGCCGCCGCAAGCCGGTGATAACATCCCTTCTCATGCACCGACCGCTGTCCTTCGCCGCCTGCGTCCTGCTGACCGCGTCAGCCGCGTCCGCCCAGGCGCCGGCGGCGCCCGGGCTCACGCTGCGTCCGCCGGCCAACGCGGCGTATCCCTCGGGCCCGGCCGCGATCGAGTACTCCCTCGATCGGCCGGCCGATGTCGTCGAGATCGACGTGATCGACGCCAAGGACGCTGTCGTCGTCGGGTGGTCCGGCGGCGCGAAATACCGGCAGGCGGCGGAGGCCGCCGACCGGCTGCTGCTGTCGGAGGCCCTGACGAGGCCGGGACGGCAGACGGTGACGTGGGACCTGCACGCCAGCGGGTACTTTGCGGCGCTGGCGGAAGGGGTCCCTCCCAGATACTCGCCCGGACCCCTCGTCCCGCCAGGCCACTACGTCGTCCGGATCACCGCGCTCGGCCAGACGTCGAAGCAACCGCTCGAGGTGGTGTCGTCGCTGCCGCTCGCCGCGACGCGTGAGGAGGACCTCCGGGCCCAGTTCGACCTCGCCATGCAGATTCGCGGGAGCGCCAGCGCCGCCAGCCGGGCCATCAGACGCGGCCGTGCGCTCGAGGCGCGGGTGAATGCGCACTTGAAGGGCACCAGCGACGCGGCGACGATCGAGTCGGGCCACGCGCTGCTCAGGCGGCTCGATGAGATTCTCGGCACGCCGGGCGAGGCGGTGTCGGCGTCGGCCGGCGTCGTCGCGCTCTACAACGGGCTGGCGCTGCTCGAGACGCAGGTCGAGGTCGCCGGGCGTCCGACCGAGGCTCGGCTGGATCGATACCGGGTCCTCGGCAGCGCGCTGCAGGCGCGCATCCTCTCGCTCAACAGCCTGATATCCGGCAGCTACGCCCGGTTCGAGCGCGGAGACACCACGCCGCCAGTTCCGGCAGCCTTCGGGGCGACCACGGTCAAGTTCGACAGCAAGGGGGTGGACTTCGGGCCATGGGTCCGGACGTTCATCGGCACCGTCAACCGCTCCTGGACGATCCCGAAAGAGATGGCGTCAACCAAGGGCCGCGTGGTCGTCACCTTCGTCGTCCACAAATCGGGCTCGGTGACCGACATCCTCGTCGCCACGCCGAGTGACTTCGCGGCGTTCAACGACTCTGCGCGGAAGGCGATCTATGCGGCCAGCCTGGCGCCGCCGCTGCCGGACAGCTTCCCTGCCGAGACTTGTCCCATGACCGTTACGTTCTACTTCAACCAGGCCGCAGTGTCTGCACGGGGTGCCGAAGACAAGGTCGCCGCCGTCCAACCCGACGCCGAGGGCGGTGATGCCCCAGTCCGTGTTGGAGGGGACATCAAGCCGCCGCAGAGGATCAAGTTTGTCGAGGCGGTGTACCCGTCCATCGCCCAGTCTGCGAGGGTGCAGGGAGTCGTCATCATCGAGGCGGCCATCGATCCGACCGGGAAAGTCCGCGGAGCTCACATTCTGCGCTCAATTGTCTTGCTCGACCAGGCGGCGCTCGATGCAGTGAAGCAGTGGGAGTTCACCCCGACGCTCCTGAAGGGTAAACCAGTGCCGGTCATCATGACGGTATCGGTGGCCTTTACACTTCAGTAACGCTTCAGGTCTCGGACGTCAGGCTTCAGGCCTTGTCACGTGAGTCGCGGTGCCGGCCCGTCGCCTGTCGCCCGAAGCTTGTAGCCTGTAGCCCAAAGCCACGAGCCTCGACGATCCATGTCGAAGAAGCCGCGCCTCACCGCGTCACACGGCGCATCGGAAGTGCCCCTGCAGTCCCCCGTCCCCTACCGCATCTTCGGTGAAGGGCTCGAGCGGACCGCGCTCCAGCAGATGGAGAACGCCTGCCGCCTCCCGGTGGCCGTCGCCGGCGCCCTGATGCCCGACGCGCACCAGGGTTACGGCCTGCCGATCGGCGGCGTCCTGGCTACCGACAACGCGGTCGTGCCCTACGCCGTCGGCGTGGATATCGCGTGCCGGATGAAGATGAGCGTCCTCGACCTGCCGCCCTCGGCGCTCGCGACCGCGCAGGCCGACCTCCGGCGCGCGATCGAGCAGGAGACGCGCTTCGGCGTCGGCGCCGAGTTTCGCGACCGCCGCTCGCACGACGTGATGGACGCCGACTGGTCGGCGAGCCGTGTCACCGCGGATCTCAAAGACAAGGCCTGGGCGCAGCTCGGCACGAGCGGCAGCGGCAACCACTTCGTCGAGTTCGGCGTGCTGACCGTGCGCGAACGCATCGGCAATCTCGACCCGGGCGACTACCTCGCGCTGCTCAGCCACTCGGGCAGCCGCGGCGCGGGAGCGAGGGTTGCCGACCACTTCAGCAGGCTCGCGCGGCGCGTCCATCCCGGCCTGCCCCAGGAACTCGCGCACCTGGCCTGGCTCGACCTCGCCACCGGCGAAGGACAGGAGTACTGGGCGGCGATGGAGCTGATGGGCCGCTACGCCGCCGCCAACCACGAACTCATCCACCGGCACGTCGTCCGCGTGCTCGGGGCCGGGGTGATCCTCGACGTCGAGAACCACCACAACTTCGCCTGGCGCGAGACGCACGCGCTGCCCGACGGGACCGAGCGCGAAGTGGTCGTGCACCGCAAGGGGGCGACGCCGGCGGGACGCGGCGTCCTCGGCATCATCCCCGGCTCGATGGCCGCGCCCGGCTACGTCGTCGTCGGGCGGGGCCGCGAGTCGTCGCTGCGGTCGGCCGCGCACGGCGCCGGCCGGAGGATGAGCCGCACGCAGGCGAAGAAGCAGTTCCGCTGGGACGACGTGCGGCGGGTGCTGGCCGAGCGGGGCGTGACGCTGATCTCGGCGGGGCTCGACGAGGTGCCGATGGCCTACAAGGACATCGACGAGGTCATGGCGGCGCAGCGCGACCTGGTCGCGATCGTCGCGAAGTTCGAACCGAGGCTGGTGAAGATGGCGCCGGCGGGGGAACGGCCCGAGGACTGAGCGTAGTGACTGGTGGTCAGTGGCTAGTGGCTGGTGAATCACGCGTGACTGACTGACCACTGATCACTAGAGAGCTGAGCACCTAACTACGCCGCGGTCTTCAATCTCGCGACCCGTTCGAGATTGGCGACCGCGGCACATCGCCGTACGTCGAGCGTGTTCTTC
>JAJXZZ010000105.1:0-1475 GCA_021779795.1 Acidobacteriota bacterium
GGTTCATCTACCCCGACATCGACCCGGAGACCAGGCGCGCACGCATTCGGCTGGAGTTCAGCAACAGCGGCGGCATGTTCAAGCCCGGCACGTACGTGACCGTTTCGATCAAGAGCCACGGCGAGCGCGTCCTGGCGGTGCCGAAGGAGGCGGTCATCGACACCGGCGCCAAACAGGTGGCGATCCTCGCCCGCCCGGACGGGTACTTCGAACCCCGCGAGATCAAGGTGGGTCAGCCGACCGACGAGTTCTACCCGGTGCTGAGCGGGCTGGCCGCCGGCGACCGGATCGTGACCTCCGCTCAGTTTCTCGTGGACTCCGAGGCGAACCTGCAGTCGGTGATGCAGGCGATGTCGATGAGCATGCCCGGGATGGACATGGGCGGCGGGAAGACCGCGCCGGCCCCGTCCAAGGCCCCGCCGCCGGCTGCCAAACAGCCGGACATGCCGGGAATGAACATGCCGCCGCCGAAACCGCCAGGCGCCCGGCACGACCAGATGGAGGACATGCCCGGCATGCCCGGCATGACGATGCCGGCCGCCAAGAAACCGCTCCTGCCTCCGAAGAAGTCCGGCGGGCGCAACCAGTCTCCACCCCCGAAGGCGCCTGGCGAGGGCATCACGCCCGGTGCGGGAGGCGCCCGGTGATCGAGAAACTCATCGCCTTCAGCGGGCGAAACGCCTTCGTCGTCATTCTCCTGATGGTCGCCATCGTCGGCGGCGGCGTGTGGGCGCTCCGCAACACGCCAATCGACGCCATCCCCGACCTGTCGGACGTCCAGGTCATCATCACGGCGAACTGGGATGGCCGGAGCCCGACACTGGTCGAGGACCAGGTGACCTACCCGATCGTCACCGCGCTCATCTCCGCGCCGAACGTGAAGGTGGTGCGGGGCTTCTCGTACTTCGACGTCTCGTTCGTCTACGTGATCTTCCAGGACGGCACCGACCCGTACTGGGCGCGGAGCCGCGTGCTCGAGTACCTGAACGGCCTCCAGGGCCGACTGCCCGCGGGCGTCACCCCGGTCCTCGGACCCGACGCCACGGGCGTCGGCTGGGGATTCGAGTACGCGCTGGTCGACCGCACCGGCAGGACGGACCTGGCCGGCCTTCGTACCCTCAACGACTGGTACGTCCAGTACCAGTTGCGCAGCGTCGCCGGGGTGGCCGAGGTGGCGCCCGTCGGCGGATTCGTGAAGCAGTACCAGGTCGAAATCGACCCGAACGCCCTGCTCGCCTACCACGTGACGATCGACAAGGTGGCGTCCGCGATCCGCGCCAGCAACAACGATGTCGGGGGCCGGGTCGTCGAGTGGACCGGCCGCGAGTACATGGTCCGCGGCCTCGGGTACATCCGGAGCGTCGCCGACATCGAGCAGGTGAGCCTCGGCGCGAAGCCCGACGGGACGCCCATCCTGGTGAAGGATGTGGGGCGCGTGCACGTCGGCCCGGAGATGCGCCGGGGCGTGGCGGACC
>JAJXZZ010000105.1:1485-9315 GCA_021779795.1 Acidobacteriota bacterium
TCAATGGCGAGGGCGACGTTGCCGGCGGAATCGTCGTCATCCGATCCGGCGTCGACACCAACGCGGTCATCCAGAACGTCAAGAAAGCGGTCGCGGAGAAGGTGCAGCCGTCGCTCCCCAAGGGCGTCGAGTTCGTCACGACGTACGACCGATCGGATCTGATCGAACGGTCCATCAGCAACCTGACGGAGAAACTCCTCGAGGAAGCGCTGATCGTGTCGCTGGTGTGCATCGTCTTCCTGTGGCACTTCCGAAGCGCGCTGGTGGCCATCCTCACCCTGCCGCTGGCCGTCCTCCTCTCGTTCGTGGCGATGCGCTACATCGGCCTCGGCTCGAACATCATGAGCCTGGGCGGCATCGCCATCGCCATCGGCGCGATGATCGACGCCGCCATCATCATGATCGAGAATGCCCACAAGCACCTGGAACGCGATCAGGGCGCCAGGCCGCGGCGGGAGATCCTGATCGAGGCGGCGCAGGAGGTCGGGCGCCCCCTGTTCTTCTCGCTCCTGGTCATCACCGTCTCGTTCCTGCCGATCTTCACGCTTCAGGCGCAGGAAGGCCGCATGTTCCGGCCGCTGGCCTTCACCAAGACCTTCGCGATGGGGTTCGCCGCGCTCACCTCGGTGATCATCGTGCCGTTCCTGATGGTGCTCTTCATCCGCGGGAGGATCGCGAAGGAGGAGAAGAACCCGATCAACCGGTTCCTGATCTGGGCGTACCACCCCTTCGTCGAGTTCGTCCTCCGCCATCGTGCGCTCACGCTCATCGTCGCCGTGGCGCTCCTGCTGAGTTCCGTCCCGATCTACATGAAGCTCGGTTCGGAGTTCATGCCCCCGCTCTACGAGGGCACGATCCTCTACATGCCGATCACGCTGCCCGGCGCGTCGATTCCGACGGCCCAGCAGATCCTCCAGGTGCAGGACAAGCTGATCAAGACCTTCCCGGAGGTCGCGTCGGTGTTCGGCAAGGCGGGTCGCGCGCTCACGGCGACCGACCCGGCGCCGCCCGAGATGATCGAGACCGTGATCAACCTCAAGCCGGAGTCGCAGTGGCGGCCCGGCATGACCCCCGAGAAGCTGGTGGCCGCACTCGACAAGCGGGTCCGGCTGCCCGGAGTGGTCAACGCGTGGACCATGCCCATCAAGGCCCGCGTGGACATGCTCTCGACCGGCATTCGGACGCCTGTCGGCATCAAGGTCTTCGGGCCGAAGCTCGAGACGATCGACACCATCGGCGCGCAGATCGAAGGGGCGCTCGCCGGCGTCAAGGGCACGCGCAACGTCTTCGCCGAGCGAGTGACGGGCGGCTACTACGTGGACTTCACGATCCGGCGCGACCAGATCGCGCGCTACGGCCTGACGGTCGGCGACGTCGAGAGGGTCATCGAATCGGCGATCGGCGGCGCCAACGTCACGACCACGATCGAAGGGCGGGAGCGCTTCCCGGTCAACGTCCGCTACCAGCGGTACTTCCGAACCGACATCGCCACGCTCCGCCGCACGTTGATCGGGACGCCGGCCGGCGAGCAGATCCCGCTCGACCAGCTCGCCGACATCTCTCTGTCGACCGGACCGACGGTGATCCGGACCGAACAGGCGCAACTGCTGGGCTACGTCTACGTGGACGTGGCCGACCGCGACATCGGGAGCTACGTGAACGAGGCCAAGCGCGTCGTGGGCCGGATGGTGAAGCTGCCCGAGGGCTACTACCTGGAGTGGAGCGGCCAATACGAGTACATGATGCGCGCGGCCGCCCGCCTGAAGATCGTGATTCCGCTGACGCTCCTCATCGTCATCGTGCTGCTCTACTTCAACATGCGCAACCCCGTGAAGATCGCGATCGTCCTGCTCGCGGTGCCCTTCTCCCTGGTCGGCGCGTTCTGGCTGCTCTTCATCCTCGGATACAACATGAGCGTGGCCGTCTGGGTCGGCATCATCGCGCTGGCGGGCGTCGATGCCGAGACTGGCGTGGTGATGCTGCTCTACCTCGATCACGCCTTCGACCGCTTCAAGGCGGAGGGACGCATGAACAGCCTCCGCGACCTCCAGGACGCGGTGGAGGACGGCGCCGTCAAGCGGATCCGGCCGAAGATGATGACCGTGATGGCGATCCTGATGGGGCTGCTGCCCATCATGTGGGGGCATGGCGCCGGGGCCGACGTGATGAAACGCATCGCGGCGCCGATGGTCGGCGGCGTCGTCACCTCCTTCATCCTCGAGTTACTGATCTACCCGGTGATCTTCACCGTCTGGAAGTGGCACGCCGAAGTGAAGCCTCGGCTGGCGAAGGGGAACGGCTGAACCGCGACAGAAGGGACCCCATGTCGATGAAGCAACTGATCCTTGGCGTGATGCTGGCGACGCTCGCCGCCGCCAATCCCGTGTGCGCGGCTGCGCCTGCGCTCGAGTTTCCGGTCCGAACGGGACACCTGCGCTCGGAGAGCCGTGGAACGCTGGCCTTCGGTGACCGGGGCGTCGAGTACTCGACCGCGAAGAAGGACGCCAGCCGCCGTTGGGCCTACGAGCAGATCAAGCAGATCCAGATCCTGTCTCCGACGCGCATCGCCGTGCGAACCTACGAAGACCGGGGATGGACGCGGTTGTGGGCCGACCGCACCGTCGAGTTCGAGATCGTGCAGGGGGCGGCCACACCGGAGTTGGTGGGCTTCCTGCTCGCGAAGATTGCCAGGCCGGTCGTGACGTCGGTCCTCCCGGTCATGACCCACGCGCCCCGATTCCGCGTGCCGGTCAAGCATGTGCGCGGCCGCCACGGGAGCGACGGCGACCTGGTCCTCTACGACGACGCGCTGGTGTACGAGTCACCTCGAGAGGGCGCCAGCCGATACTGGCGGTTTGGCGATCTCGCCTCGGTCTTCGCGCCGGATCGCTTCCGACTCGACGTCCTCACCTACGAGGGCGGCGGCGGAGACACACGGCCCTTCACGTTCCAGTTGAAGGCGGACCTGCCGCCCGGGTTCTACGACACGCTGTGGGCGGCCATCAACGCGCCCGCGCCTCTCAGGGACACGACGGGGCGGTGAACGGCACGCTCCCGGAGATCCACCGCTCGGGAGCGACCGCCGTCGTCGTCGCGGCCTGGTTCATATCCGGCGGCATCAGCGCCCTGCCGGAGCCAGGACGCGCGGAAGTCCTGGTTGCGCGACGCCTTCGCGCTCCGGCCATCCCTGGCGGGGCGTAAGGCCGCAAGAACCCGGTGGCGCGCTCTTCTCCTCGCCCACCCGGGCCACGCTCACACAATCATGGGGACGGTGTCGATGGTCCGCGAGAACCGTCTCGAAGTGAAGGCCACCGACGGCACGGTTTCGGTGGTTGCGCTGGACGACAAGACGCGGGTTCTGCGGGGCACCGCCAGGGCGAAGCCCGGGACGGTCAAGACGGCGAACGCGTCGTGGTGACGGCACTCGAGACGAAGGACAAGGACGGAAAGGCAGTGGTTCTCGCGACGGAGGTTCGCCTGGCCGCTGCAGCCCAGCCGCCGAAGGCAGACCAGCCCAAGCGTTGAGGGGCCTGGAGTGTCGTCTCCGCGCGGTCGTTGCAGACCGGCGCTCCCGGCGCGGGTCCTCTGACCCAGGAATCGGCGCCGGCCCCCTGGGCGTCGGCGCCGGCGAAACAGGCGGCCGGCCCGGCGGCGTCAGCGCTTGGACGGCCGGGCGGCCGGGCGGACCGGCGCGGGCGCCGGCTTCACGAGCAGCCACGCCCCGAGCAGGACGAGGCCCACCGAGAACAGCTGGGCGGTGGTCATGCCGGCGAACACGACGACGTTGATCCTAATCATCTCGATCAGGAACCGGGCAGCACCCGCCAGGACGAGATACCAGCCGAACACCCTCCGGTCGGACATGCCGTGCCGGCGCCTGGCCACCAGCCAGGCCGCCAGCCCGAACAGGAACACCGACTCGTAGAGCTGCGTGGGGTGGACCTTGACCGTCGTGGGCGGCAGCCCCTGCGGAAAGGCGACGCCCCACGGCAGGCTCGTCGGCCGCCCGTAGTCGTCACCGACCAGGAAGCAGCCGATCCGCCCGACCGCCTGCCCGACGGCCATCGCGGGCGAGGCCGCGGCCAGCACCGTCATCAGCGGCAGGCGCTGCCACCATACCATCGCCAGGCCCGCGAGCACGCCGCCGGTGAAGCCGCCGAACCAGCTCATGCCGCCGCGGCTCAGCAGGGTGTCGGCCAGCGGCTCGGCCCAGTGCTCGATCACGTAGAGGAGCTTCGCCCCGGCCAGGCCGCCGAGCACGCCGACCAGCGCCGCGTCGATCCCCTTGGACCCGTCGAGGCCCGATCGCACGAACTCGCGCCTGAGCACGAGGATGCCGAGCGCCGCCCCGAGGGCGACCATCGCGCCGAAGCTCGTGACCTCGAACGATCCCACGCGGAACAGGACTGGATACATGGGCGGCTCCAGGCAGGCGGAATGCGGGGCCGGGGCTCAGCGCGCCCCGGTCTTGGCGCGCGGCGCCTGGCGAAGGAGTTCGGTCACGCGGGCCCGGGCCCGCCGCCGGACGTCGCGCGGCAGGGCCGGCCTGCCCTTCTCGTGGCAGGCGACGAGCGTGAACTTCAGGCTGTCGAGCACGTCCTCGCAGCACGGGCAGTCGTGCAGGTGCCGCTCGATCGCGCGCCGCTCCTGCGCCGGCAGGTCGCCGTCGAGGTACCGCGAGAGGCGCTCGAGGAAATCGGCGCACCGGTGATCGCGCTCGAGGTCCAGATGGGTCATGACGATTCCAGGTGCTCGCGCAGCAGCAGCCGCGCGCGGTGAAGCCGCGTTTTGACGTTCGCCTCGGAGATGCCTATCACCTCGGCCACCTCCCGCGTGGACAGCCCCTCGATCTCCCGCAGCACGACCACGACCCGGTAGGGGCGCGGGACCGCGGACAGCGCCCGCCTCAGCCGGGCGCGGAGGCTCGAGTTGATCGCCTGGTCCTCGGGGTCCCGGCCGGCGTCCACGGCATCCACCTGCCGCCCGCGCCCGTCGTTGTCGGCCGACCCTTCGTCGAGCGACACGAAGTGATCCGGCTCGTTCGCCCGCTTGCGGCGGCCGATGAGGCACGCGTTGCGCACCGTCCGGTAGAGCCAGGCGCGAAACGCCTCGGGCTCGCGGATCCGCGCCGCGTACCGGTACGTCTTGAGCAGGGCCTCCTGCATCGCGTCGTCGGCGTCGTCGGCCCGCCCGCAGACCAGCAGGCTGAAACGGTACGTCACTTCCTGCGCCCGCATGAGGAGCTTCTCCATGGCGTGCTTGTCGCCCGCCTGGACCGCCCGCACCAGGTCTGCGTAGGCCGCGCCTTCGCGCGCGGCGCGAGCCTCCTCCTCCTCAAGATTCCTGTTGCGTGATTTCGTCACAGCCACCTGCTGCGCGCGCCCGTGTGACGCTTTCCCTGGGGCCTGAATCATACACCAGAGCACGCTGCTTCCCGCGTTCAGGCCCGCCGGTGCCCGGTCAACCGAGGCGCCCGGCGTGAGCTCTGGACGGACGGACACCGACAGACCGAGAATGTCCCCTATGGTATCCCGAGTCGCAACCCTCGCGATGATTCTCTTTGCGCTGCTGCCGCGTCCATCCGCGGCGCAGCAGACGTTGACGCTCGACCAGGCCGTCTCGGCCGCCCTCGCCAACAACGCCATGATGAAGGCGGCCAAGGCCGGCGAGCGCGAGGCGGCGGCCCACGTCCAGGAGGCCCGCGCCGGCTACCTGCCGCGGGTCGACTACGTCGAGTCGTGGCAGCGCGGCAACGACCCGGTCTACGTCTTCGGGTCGCTGCTCACGCAGCAGCGGTTCACCGCCGCCAACTTCGACCTCGCCGCCCTCAACCACCCGGACCCGCTGACCAACCACCAGGGCATGTTCACGGTCCAGCAGCCGATCTTCGACAGCGCGCGGCTGGCCGGGATCAAGCAGGCCGGGCTGGGCAGCCAGATGGCCCGGGAGATGACGGCCGAGGCCCGCGGGGACCTGTCGCTCGGCGTGACGCGCGTCTACGGGATGGTGCTGCAGGCGATCGCCGGCCGGAAGGCGGCCGACTCGGCCGTCGCGGCCGCCAAGGACGACCTCACGCGCGCCGAGCAGCGCCGCGACGCCGGCTTCGTCACCGAGGCCGACGTCCTGTCGCTGAAGGTCTTCCTGGCGCAGATGCAGGAGCGGCAGATCAAGGCGTCGAGCGGCGAGTCGATCGCGCGCGCGCAGCTGAACCAGATGCTGGGCGCGCCGCTCGACTCGCAGTACACCCTGGTCGAGCCGCCGCCGCCGTCGGCGGCGGCGTCCACCGACGCCGACGACGAGACCGCGGCCCTCAAGGAGCGCGCCGCGGTCCACCGGGCCGACACGCAGCTCGCGCTCGCCGAAACGGCCCGCAAGGCGGCCCGGGCGGCGTTCCTCCCGCAGGTCTACGCCCAGGGGATGTACGAGCTGAACGGCCACACGTTCGGCGACCGCGCCTCGGCCTGGATGGTGTCGGGGCAGGTCCGGCTCAACCTGTTCGCGGGCGGCGGCGACGCGGCTCGCCTGAAAGCGGCCGACGCGGCCGAGGCCCGCGCCAAGGCCGAGCGCGACAACGTGCTGTCCTCCGTGCGCCTCGATGTCCGGACCGCGCGCGCCCAGTACGACGCGGCGGTGGCCCGCGAGGCGGTCGGCCGGGCGGCCGTGCTGCAGGCGCGCGAGAGCCAGCGCATCATCCGCGACCGGTACGAGTCCGGGATGGCGGGCGTGACCGACGTGCTGCGGGCCGCGACGGCCCTGCTCGACGCGGAGACCCTCCGGATCAGCTCCATCGTGGACGTCATGGTCGGTCGGGCGGCGCTCGACAAGGCGGTCGGCCGCCTCCAGTAGCCGGGCGGCCCGCGCCGGCCGGAGGCGGCGGGCGCCCGGGAGAAACGAAACGATGATTCAGGCGAGCTCAACGATGTTCACACACAAGATTTCCGCGGCCGCCGTGCTGGCCGCCGCGATCGCAATGTCCGCGTGCTCGGGCGGCCAGGAGGGGTCGGCGGTCGACGCCCGCACGCCCGTCGACGTGCCGGTCCAGGTGGTCCAGATGGAGCCGGCCGTCCAGCCGTTCGAAGCCGGCGGCGTCGTCAAGGCCCGGACGACGGCGACGCTCGTGAGCCGCATCTTCGCCGACGTCACGCAGGTCCTGGTCCAGCCCGGCGACCGCGTCCACGCCGGGCAGGTCCTCATCCGGCTCGACGCGCGCGACCTCGTCGCGCAGCGGGCGCGCGCCCAGGCGTCGCTGGCGGCGGCCGAGCAGGGCGTGAAGGCGGCCGAGACCAACCGCGAGGCGGCGCTGGCCGGCCTGACGCTCGCCCGGGCCACGCACGCGCGCGTGGCCGAGCTGCGGGCCAAGAACTCCGCCACGCCCAACGAGTACGACCAGGCCGAGAGCGGCCTGCGCCAGGCCAACAACCGGTTGTGCGTCCTGCTGGGAATCCCGCCGCGGGACCTGTTCCCCGAGCTCGGGGAACAGCCGATCCCGACCGTCCCGTTGGCGATCGCCGCGGGGATCCCGGCCGAACTGCTTCGCCGCCGGCCGGACATTCGCCGCGCGGAACGGCAGGTCGCCGCCCAGTCGGCCCAGATCGGCGTGGCCAAGTCCGACCTGTTTCCGAGGTTCTCCCTGTTCGGATTCCTCGGCTACACCGCCGACGATTTCAAGAGCCTGTTCGCCATGAAAAGCTTCACCGGTCTCATCGTGCCCAACTTTCAATGGCAAATTTTTAACTATGGACGTGTTCGTAACAATATGCGAGTGCAGGAGGCAAGGTTTCAGGAGAAAGTCTTCCAGTACCAGCAGACGGTGCTTCTCGCTGGCCAGGA
>JAJXZZ010000106.1 GCA_021779795.1 Acidobacteriota bacterium
GGCCGCGCCGACGCTTCTTGGCGGCGCGATCGAGAGGGCCGCCGGCCAGGCCGCCGCCCCGGGCGGCGCGGGCCAGGCGCGCGTGAAGGTGCTGACGCTCGACCAGGCGCTCGCCGTCGCCGCGTCCCACAACCGCGACATCCAGAAGGCGATCGAGTACCAGAAGTGGGTGCAGGGCAAGTACCTCGAGGAGCGGGCCAGCGCCCTGCCGCAGGTGGCGTTCTCGGGATCGTTCGTCCGCAACTTCGACAACCGCCAGAAGGATCTCTTCAACCTGTTCGCCCCCGGCGGGTCGTCCGGCGGCTCGGGGTCCGGGACCGGCGCCGACCTCGCCGAGATCTTCAGCGGGCGCCAGGACGCGCTGACCGGCCAGGTCTCGGTGAGGCAGGTGATCTTCACCTGGGGCCAGGTGGGGGCCGCCATCCGCGCCGCGAAGCTCGGCTTCGGCGTCGCCGACCAGCAACTGCGCCAGTTCCGCCAGGCGGTCACGCGCGACGTGACCGCCGCCTACTGCGACGTGCTCGTCGCGAAGGAGATGGCGAGGATTGCCGGCGAGGACCTGGCGCAGAAGCAGCGCCACCTCGACGAGACGACCAAGCGGCAGGCGGCCGGGACGGCCACCGACTACGACGTGCTCGCCGCCCAGGTCGTCGTCGAGAACGCGCGCCCGCCGCTTCTCCGCGCCGAGAACACCGTCCGCGTCGCGCAGATGCAGCTCGCGTTCCTGCTGGCCGACACCGGCGAGGTGGACGTGACGGGGACCCTGGCCGTGCCGCTCGAGCCGGTCCCGTCCTACGAGTCGGTGCTGGCCCGCGCGCTCGCCAACCGCCCCGAGCTGGCCGTGCAGCACGACACCGCGGGCGTGTACAAGGAACTGCTGATTGTCGCGAAGGCCGCGAGCAAGCCGAGGGTGGACTTCTCGGCCGCGTGGGGCATGGGGCGCATCGCGCTGCCCTCGGTGTCGTCGAGCGGCTATCTCTGGAACGCCGGCGTCGTGGCCTCGGTGCCGCTGTTCGACGGGTGGCGGACCAAGGGGCAGGTGGCGCAGGCCCAGACCGACCTGTCGCGGGCGAACCTCGACGAGCTGAAGCTGCGCGAGAGCATCGCGATCGGCGTGCGCCAGGCGCTCGACTCGCTGCGGGAGGCGTCCGAGATCGTCACGTCCACGACCGGGACGGTGACGCAGGCCGAGCAGCTGCTGTCCCTCGCCGAAAAGGGGTTCGAGCTGGGCGTGAAGACGCGGCTGGAGGTGCAGGACGCCGAGCTGAACCTGTCGGCGGCGCGCGTCAACCTGGCGCAGGCGCAGCGCGACTACCGCGTGGCGCGCGTGAACGTGGAGTGGGCGGCGGGAACGCTGGACAAATAGGGCTCAAGGCTCAGGGCTCAAGGCTCACGGCTCACCCCTCGACCTTGCTCGGGGTGCCCTGAGCGAGCACACACGGCGCGCGAGTCGAAGGGCAGGGCTCAGGGGGAGAGCCTCGAGGCGGTGTCACGATGAAACGTCTGCTCGTCGCGCTGCTGACAGTCGCCGCGCTCGCCGCCCTGGCGGCGGAGCAGCCGCCGCGCCCGTCGCCCGCGCACACGTTCGCCCTGGGGCCGACCGACTTCCTCCTCGACGGCCGGCCGTTCCAGATCATCTCGGGCGAGATGCACCCCGCGCGCATCCCGCCCGAGTACTGGCGCCACCGGATCCGGATGGCGAAGGCGATGGGCTGCAACACGATCGCCGCCTACGTGTTCTGGAACTTCCACGAGACGTCCGAGGGCGTCTTCGACTTCAGCTCCCCCTGGCGCGACCTCGCCCGCTTCGTGCGCATCGCGCAGGAGGAGGGGATGTGGGTCATCCTGCGCCCCGGCCCCTATGTGTGCGCCGAATGGGATTTCGGCGGCATCCCGCCGTACCTGTTGCGGGACCCGGACATCAAGGTGCGCTGCCTCGATCCCCGCTACATGGCCGCCGTCGAGCGGTACATCGCGCACCTCGCGCCCGTCGTCCGGCCGCTGATGGTGAGCCGCGGCGGGCCGATCCTGATGGTGCAGGTCGAGAACGAGTACGGCAGCTACGGCAACGACCGCGCGTACCTGGCGCGCCTGCGGCAACTGTGGCAGCGGAACGGCGTCTCCGGCCCGTTCTACACGGCCGACGGCCCGACGCCGTCCATGCTCGACGCCGGCACGCTGCCCGGGGCCGCCGTCGGCCTCGACTCGGGATCGAGCGAGAAGGACTGGGACCTCGCGCGGTCGATCGTGCCCGGCGTGCCGGTCTTCTCGTCCGAGACCTACCCGGGATGGCTGACGCACTGGGGCGAGCCGTGGGCCCGCCCGCCGCTCGACGAGCTGCGCGCCGAGATGGCCTTCCTGCTCGGCGCGCGCAAGTCGTTCAACCTCTACGTCGTCCACGGCGGCACGAACTTCGGCTTCACCGCCGGCGCCAACACCGGCGGGAAGGGCTACGAGCCCGACGTGACCAGCTACGACTACGACGCGCCCATCAGCGAGCAGGGGCGCGCGACGCCCAAGTTCATGGCCCTTCGCGAGATGATCGGCGCGGCGCGCGGCGGCGGGCTGCCGCCGATCCCCGACCCGATCCCCACGCTCGCGGTGCCCGAGATCCCGATGCGCCGCGTGGCCTCGCTCTGGAGCCACCTGCCGGCGCCGCTCCTCGCCGTGCAGCCGCGGCCGTTCGAGGCCTTCGGCCAGGACCAGGGGCTCGCGCTCTACCGGACGACGCTCGTCGGGCGCAAGAGCGGCCGGCTGCAGGTCACCGACCTGCACGATTACGCGCTCGTGTTCGTGGACGGCCGGCTCGTCGGCACCCTCGACCGGCGGCTCGGCGAGCATTCGCTGGAGCTGCCGAAGGCCGACCGCCCCGCGCCGGTGCTCGACATCCTGGTCGAGGGGATGGGGCACGTCAACTTCGGCCAGGCGATGATCGACCGCAAGGGGATCACCGACCGCGTCACGCTCGGCGGCATGACGCTGATGAACTGGAAGGTGTTCCCGCTGCCGTTCTCCGCGGACTGGGCGATGTCGGTCGCGGACCACGACGAGGCCGACACGCGGCCGGGCGTCTTCTTCGCCGGGACGTTCCGCGTGGACAGGCCGGCCGACACGTTCATCGACGTCACGGGCTACACCAAGGGGATGGTGTTCGTGAACGGCCACAACCTCGGGCGATACTGGAACATCGGCCCGCAGTTCCGGCTCTACTGCCCGGCGCCGTTCCTGCGGGCGGGCGAGAACCGGGTGGTCGTGTTCGATTTCCACCAGGAGCGGGCGCTGCCAGTCAGGGCGGAGGCCTCTCGCCCAGCCGGGCCGTTGGAGTAGACATAGGGCGAGGGGCCGGGTACGGTGTATCGTGCGATCGCACGATGTCACGGTCTCCCGACGACGAGTGCTCGACGGCAGCGCGTGAAGGAGGCAGTATGCTGCGGCTCGAAGGCAAGGCGGTGGTGGCGCAGGGCGGCGGACCGACGGCGGTCATCAACCAGAGCCTGACCGGCGTGGTGCTCGAGGCCCGGAAGTACCCGTTCATCACCCACGTCTACGGCGCGCGGTACGGCGTGCGCGGGATCATCAACGAGGACTTCCTCGACCTCTCGCAGGCCACCACGCACAACCTCGAGATGGTCGGCGTCACCCCCTCGTCGGCCCTCGGCTCCACGCGCGACAAGCCCGACGCCGCCTACTGCGAGCGGATGGTCGAGGTCTTCCAGCGCCACGACGTCCGCTACTTCTTCTACGTCGGCGGCAACGACTCGGCCGAGACCTGCCGCATCGTGTCCACCTTCGCCGAGCAGAAGTCGTACGACCTGCGCGTCATCCACATCCCGAAGACGATCGACAACGACATCCTCGTCACCGACCACACGCCCGGCTTCGGCAGCGCCGCCAAGTTCGTCGTCAGCGCGTTCGCCGGCCTCGACCTCGACAACTACGCCATCCCGGGCGTCTTCGTCGGCGTCGTCATGGGCCGGAGCGCCGGCTTCCTCACCGCCACCTCGGTCTTCGCCCGCCGGTGGCCGGACGACGGGCCGCACCTCATCTACGTGCCCGAGGCGCCGTTCAGCATCGACCGGTTCCTCGACGACGTGGACCGGGTCTACACCGAGCACGGGCGCTGCGTCGCCGCCGTGTGCGAGGGGATCGTCGCCGAGGACGACGTGCCGATGCTGCTCAAGCTGAAGGAGGTCGAGGAGCGCGACCAGTTCGGGAACCTGCAACTGTCGGGCCGCAGCACGCTCGGCGACGCGTTGTCGGACGCGGTGAAGGCGCGCCTGAAGATCAAGCGGGTCCGGTGCGACACGTTCGGCTACCTGCAGCGGTCGTTCCTCGGCGTCATCTCCGAGGTGGACGCGAGCGAGGCGCGCGACGTCGGCGAGACCGCCGTGCACTTCGCCGTGCACGGCAAGAAGAACGGGTCGGTCGCCATCCGGCGCACGGGCGACTACTCGGTGGACTACTTCGTCACCTCGCTCGAGTCGGTGGCCGCCAGCACCAAGCCGCTGCCGAAGGAGTACCTGAAGGGGACCAACGACATCGACGAGTCGTTCAAGAACTACGCGCGGCCGCTGATGGGGCCGATGCCGCTGTTCGACCGGCTCATCGCGCCGACGGTCCGCGTGAAGTAGCGCCCGGTGGTATCATTTCGGGCACGAACATGGGAAACGGTCACTACCTCTTCTGGGGCTTCCGCCCGCCGCGCGACCTGCTGCGCGCGCACCTCGGCTCGCTCGAGCGGCGCGTGATCGAGATCGTGTGGGAGAGCGGGAGCGGCGAGGTGACCGTGCGCGACGTGCACGACCGGCTCGGCGGGGCGGTGGCCTACACCACCGCCATGACCACGCTCGACCGGCTCTTCAAGAAGGGGCTGCTCGCCCGCACCAAGCGCGCGCGGGCCTTCGCCTACTCGGCCAGGGCCAGCCGCGAGGAACTCGACGCCATCGTGGCGAGCGGCGTCGTGTCGGGCCTGCTCGCCAACGAGTGGTCGGCCCCGCTGCCGTTCCTCTCGAACCTGGTCGAGGCGGTCGGCGAGCGCGACCGCGACCTGCTCGGCGAACTGGAGCGGATGGTCAGGAGCAAGCGCCGCCAGCTCGAGCGCGGCGCCGGGAAGAAAGACGACGGGACGGGAGGGGCGGAGGAGGCGTGAGGGAACCGCTCTTCATGCTCCTGCTCGCGCTGGCCTGGTTCGGGGCGATCGACCTCGCCGTGTCGGCCGTCGTGGCCGCGGTCGGATCGCTCATGGATCGCGGCGTCGTCCGCCTGAGTCCCCGCCGTGAGCCGGCGGCGTTGCTGGCGCTGAAGCTCGCGCCCGGCTTTGCCGGGCTGTTCTTCACGCTGGCCCTGTTCCTGCCGGCGCAGTGGCGCTTCGAGCCGCCACGGGCCGACGAATCGGCCGGGTACACGCTGGTCGCGCTCGGCCTGCTGGGCGCGGCGATGCTGCTCTCGGCCGCCAGGCGCGCGGTCCGCGACTGGCTGGCGACGCGGCGCCTCGAGCGCGAATGGCGGCGGCGCGCCGTCGGCCGGCTGGACGGGGCCGCCCCGGACCTGCCGATTTACGGCCTGCCCGATGACCGCCCCGTCGTGTCGATGACCGGCCTGTGGCGCCCGCGGGTCTTCGTGTCGCGCGCCGTCCGGCGCGAGTTGACCGACGACGAGCTGGACGCCAGCCTGGCGCACGAACGGGCCCACCACCAGTCGAGGGACAACCTGAAGCGGCTGGCCGTGGCCTGCTCGCCCGACCTGCTCGACGTCTGGGCCGGCGGGCGGGCGATCGAGCGCCGGTGGCGCGAGGCGATCGAGTTCGCGGCCGACGCCCGCGCCGCGGGCGGAAGCGAGCGCCGCGCCGTCCTGCTCGCGTCCGCGCTGCTCAAGGTGGCGCGGATGACGCCGCCCGGGGCGCTGCCGGCAGCCGGGAGCACGTTCCACGACGGGGCACCGATCGCGGAACGTATCAGCCGCCTGCTGGCGCCGGCCGCCCCCGGCGAATCCGGCCGCACGTTCGGCCGCGCCTGGTCCGGCGCGCTCTGCGGGATGACGGCCGTTGCCGCCCTCCTGGCGGCCGAGGGGGCCTGGCTGGCGGTCCACGCCGCCACCGAGGGCCTCGTCCGCTTCCTGCCTTGAGTGGATCGCCAGACTTCAACTACGACCGCTGGTAGTAGCCCCCCCTCCCGATTCAACATGACGTCGCCCCCGAAACGTCTTCTCGCCGGAGGCTTTTCGTCATGCATCGACATCCGTTTCTCCCGGCAGGCGCCAGCCGCTGGCTGGCCACGGCCTGCCTCTGCCTGCTGACGGCGTCCGCCGCGGCCGCGCAGGGCGCCGCTTCGTCCGACACGAACGGGACCGACAAGAAACCCGCCGCAGCGGCCGCGCAGGCCACCGACCGCGCGGGCCAGGTCCAGGATCAGCATCAGGCCCAGGGCCAGAGCCAAGGCCAGAACCAGGTCCAGGCCCAGCGCCAGGACCAGGCGCAGCCGCCCACGTTGACCTTCGACGTCAAGGTGACGGCGCCGCGCGTGGACATCCCGATCAAGGACAACCCGGCGGCCACGACCGTCGTCACCGAGGGCGAACTGCAGTCGATGCCGAGAACCGTCGGCGCCGACGAGGCGCTGGAGCTGGTGCCCGGCGTCAAGGTGGACAACCAGGCCGACGGCGAGCGCGTGCACCTGTCGATCCGCGGCCAGGGGCTGCTCACCGAGCGCGGGATCCGGGGGATCAAGGTGATCCTCGACGGCCTGCCGCTCAACGATCCCACCGGCTTCGCGCCGGACCTGTTCGACGTGGACTGGGCCTCGGTCCAGCGGATCGAAGTGCTCAGGGGGCCGGCGTCGGCGCTCTACGGCGGCGGGGGATCGGGCGGCGTCGTCAACATCGTGACGCGTGACGGCGGCGCGGCCCCGATCTCCGGCCAGGCCTGGTTCGACGGCGGATCCTTCGGCTTCTTCAAGGCCTTCTCGGAGGCCGGCGGGACCTCGGGCAACGCCAACTACCACGTCACCGCGTCGAGCGCGAGCGGCGACGGCTACCGCGTGCACACGAAGTTCAACGCCTACAACCTCTACGGCAAGCTGAAGTACAACGTGGGCGACCAGACGAAGCTCACGTTCATCGTGGCCGGCACGCACTACTACAACGACAACGCCGAGGGGCTGAACCTCGAGTGGCTGGCCGAGGACCGCCGGATGGCCAACCCCGATGCGCTGACCTACAACGAGGGGCAGAACACCGACCGGCTGACGGCGGGCCTGTCGGGCGAGACGCGGCTCGGCGAAGGCCGCGACGTGTCGTACGCCCTCTACTACCGCCGCACCGCGTGGCGCGAGTCGGTGCCCTCCACCGTGCAGCACCGCATCTACGACACGCCGGGCGGCTCGGTGCAGTTCAACATGACCGACCGGTTCGACCCGTTCGTCAACCACCTGTCGGTGGGCGTGGACTTCGACCGGCAGACGATCACCGAGTACCGGGCCGCGAACATGGGCGACGCCGTCGAGGGCACCGATCGGCTGACCGACCAGCTGATCACCCAGAACGGGCTGGGCGCCTTCGTCCTCGACCGGGTCGAGTTCTCGCCGCAGTGGTCGGCGATGGCCGGCGCCCGGGTGGACTACATCACCAACGACCTCGTGGACAACCTGAAGATCGACGGCATCGACTTGTCCGGGTCGCGGGACTTCTCGCGCGTCACCGGCCGCGTCGGCGCCGCCTACAATCCCCGGACCGACGTCGGCCTCTACGCCTCGTGGGGGCAGGGGTTCCTGCCGCCGGCGACCGAAGAGCTGGCCAACAATCCCGACGCGCAAGGCGGCTTCAACGAGCGCCTCGTGCCGGCGACCTCGCAGGGCGAGGAGGTCGGCGTGCGCGGGGGGGTGAGCGGCCTGGCGTACGACGTCGCCTTCTTCTACCTGAACACCGACAACGACTTCGGCCGGTACCGCGTGGCCGACCGGCCGCTCGAGACCTTCTACGGCAACCTCGGCCACAGCCGCCGCTACGGCGTCGAGACGTCGGTCACCTATTCGCCGATCCCCGAGGCCACGCTGCGCGCGGCGTACACGTTCAACGACTTCCTTTACACGAGCATCCAGAGCCTGTTCGGCAACTTCACCGACAAGGTGATGCCCAACGCGCCGCGGCACCAGCTGGCCGTGGACGGCGAGTACGTGATCGGCGGGCGGCTGGCGCTCGGCCTCAACGTGTTCGCGCAGAGCGGCTGGTACGTGGACCAGACCAACGTCGCGTCGGTGGACGGCTACACGCTGGTCAACCCGCGCGTCAGCTACAAGCTCGGCAAGGCGCCGTGCCGCGCCGAACTGCTGCTGCAGGTGCGCAACCTGCTCGGGACCGACTACATCGCCTTCACCGAGCCCGACCCCGACGGCAACTCCTACCAGCCGGGGCCGACGCGCGAGATCTTCGTCGGCTTGCGCGTCCACCTGGGACGGTAGCGTCGATTCGTCGTGCCGCCCCCCCAATTCCGGCCGGGGGGCGGCAGACCGGGGCGAGCCCCACGGAGTCCTAACGATCCAGGAGGGGCTCGCCTTGTCTACCCGCGCCGACCACCCCGCGGCAGGTCACCGCCCGGCCGCGCTGATACTCGCCATCCTGTCGTTCTTCCTGCCGCCGGCGCTGGCGTGGGCACAGGCGCCGCAGTTTGCGGGGCGGTGGGAGCTGAACGTCCAGGCCAGCGATCCCCCACGGGATCCTTCCGCTTTCCGCATCGGCGCAGACGACAAGCCGGGCGGCGACGAGGGCCGCCGCGGCGGCCGGTGGAACGGCGGTGAGGGCGGCGGCGGCGAACGTTGGGGCGGCGCGGGAATGGGTGGCGGCGGGATCCGCGGCGGGGGAATGGGCGGTGCCGGGATGCGCGGCGGCGGGATGGGCGGCCGCGAGATGGGTGGCCGCGAGATGCGCGGCAGCACCGACGAGGGCCGGAAGGCCGCGCCGGCCGTGGACACGACCGCTTCGCGCCAGGAGATGGAACGGGCCTTCGACGTTCCACGCGCCCTCATCATCGTCCAGCACGAGGACGAGATCAGGCTGACCGACGACCAGGGGCTCGTGACCGTGCTGAAGCCCGACGGCAAGAAGGTGGACGAGGACCAGGCCGGCGGGAACGTGCAGCGCACGACGCGGTGGAACGACGGCGCGCTGGTCACGACGACCACGCTCGTCAACGGCGTCAACGTGACGCAGACATACACCAGGACGGCGGATGGGCGGCAGCTCATCGTCGTCACGCGGGTCGAAGGCGGCCGGAGCCGGAACCCGGTCCAGCTGAAGCGGGTCTACGATCAGGC
>JAJXZZ010000107.1 GCA_021779795.1 Acidobacteriota bacterium
CCGGCGGCGGCTTCCAGGCGGGCCCGCGCGCGGGCCGCGGCGCGCGTCATCGCGGTCAGCACGCCCGCGGCCTTCTCGGGGGCCACGTCCTCGAGCCGGATCCGCGATCCCACCAGGCCGACGATCGCCGGCGCGAAGGGGAGATAGGGCGACAGCCGCGCGAGCGCGACGGCGTCGGCCCGCAGCCGCGCCGTGTTGGACGCGATCGTCGCCTTCAGCGCGGCGAGATCGGCGCGGGCGGCCGGCGTCAGCGTCGAGGCGTCGATCGCGTCGAGCGCCGCCAGCCAGTCGAGATCGAACCGCTCCAGCCGGGCGATCCGGCCGGGCGAGAGCGGCTCGAGCGGCGGGGCGGCGGCCTCGCCGCGGCGCGGGCCGCGGACGCGCATGCCGCCGAGGTAGTTGCCGGCAAGCGTCTCGCGATCGAGGGTGTAGCGCACGGTCACCAGCCGCATCTCGCTCTGCCTGGGCGAGAGCAGCGGGCGGAGGTTCCGCGGCGGGCGCTGATCGACCGCGGCGGCCGGCGGGGGCGGCGGCTGCCCGTGGGCGGAGACGGCCAGGGCGGCACACGACAGGGCGAGCGTCAGGGCGCGGCGAATCGACCGGTGCGGCATGGAAGGGACCCTCCGGAGGCGCCGGAACCATATCAACCGGAGAGATTGCCGGTCAAGGGCCGGCGCCGGGTTCTGGCGACCGGCGCCGCAGGCACAGCAATGGGTTGCTCTCCCGGGCGAGAGAGGCGATGATCAGGGCCTATGGCACCGGTTGTCGATCTGGTCGCGGGCGCCCGCCCGAACTTCATCAAGCTCGCTCCCGTCGAACGCGCCTTCCGAGACAGCGGCCGGTTGACCACGCGCATCGTCCACACGGGGCAGCACTACGACCCGGGGATGAGCCAGGTCTTCTTCGACCAGCTCCGGATTCCCGTGCCCGACGTGCATCTCGAGGTCGGGTCGGGATCGCAGGGCGCGCAGACGGCGCGCATCCTCGAGCGATACGAGGCGCACCTGCTGGCGACGAGGCCCGACGCGACGGTCGTGTTCGGCGACGTCAACTCCACCGCCGCCTGCGCGCTCGCCGCCGTCAAACTCGGCGTCCCGGTGGTCCACGTCGAAGCCGGGCTGCGGAGCTTCGACCGGACGATGCCCGAGGAGATCAACCGGATCGTGACCGACGCGCTGGCCGACCTGCTGCTCGTGTCCGAGCCGAGCGGGATGGACAACCTGGCGCGCGAGGGCGTCGCCGCGCAGAAGGTGCGGCTGGTCGGCAACGTGATGGTGGACACGCTGCTCGGCGAGGTCGAGGCGGCCCGGGCGATGCGCGTGCCGGCGGCGCTGGGGCTCGAGGCCGGCCGGTTCGGCCTGGTGACGATGCACCGGCCGTCGAACGTGGACGACCCGCGCACGCTCGGGGCGCTGTTCGACCTGCTGGCCGAACTGGCTCGCGAGCTCCCGCTCGTGTTCCCGGCGCATCCGCGCACCAGGGCCGCGGCCGCCGCGGGCGGGCTGATGGAGCGGCTCTCGGCCGGCGATCGGATCAGGCTGGTCGAGCCGCTCTCGTACCGGGAGAACCTGGGCCTGATGGCCGCGGCGGCGGTCGTGCTGACCGATTCGGGCGGGATGCAGGAGGAGACCAGCGTCCTCGGCGTGCCCTGCCTCACGCTTCGCGAGAACACCGAGCGGCCGATCACGGTCGAGCGGGGCACGAGCCGCCTGGTCGGGCACGACCCGGCGCGGATCCGCGGCGCGTTCGCCGAGGTGATGAGCGGCCGCTGGCCGCCCTCCCAGGGGATCCCGCTCTGGGACGGCCAGGCGGCGCCGCGCGTGGCCGCGGCGGTGGAGGGCTGGCTGCGCGAGGGACGCGGGGCATGAACGGCGCTCTCCCCATCGTCTATCTCGCGCGGCATGGCGAAACCGCCTGGAGCCTCACGGGCCAGCACACGGGGCGGACCGACCTGCCGCTGACGCCGCGAGGGGAGCGGAACGCCCGAAGCCTCGGCCAGCGCCTGGCGGGGGTGAGGTTCTCGACCGTCCTGTGCAGCCCGCTCCAGCGCACGCGCCAGACGTGCGACCTGGCCGGCTTCGGGGCCGCCGCCGGGGTGGACGCCGACCTGGTCGAGTGGGACTACGGCGATTACGAGGGCAAGACGACCGCCGAGATCGTCGCGCGTCGGCCGGGCTGGGAGCTGTTTCGCGACGGCTGCCCGGGCGGCGAGCTGCCCGCCCAGGTCTGCGCGCGCGCCGACCGCGTCGTCGGCCGCCTGCGGGGCCTGGAGGGCGACGCGCTGGTGTTCTCCAGCGGCCACTTCATCCGCGTGCTGGCCGCGCGGTGGATCGGTTCGGCCACCGAGGCGCCCGGCCTCCACTTCATGCTCAGCACCGCCAGCCTGAGCGCCCTCGGCTACGAGAACGACCGGTCGCGGCCGGTGATCCGCCTGTGGAACGACGACCGTCACGTGGTGGAATGACGATGGGGCAGCCCGGCCGCAACGTGTTCCTCGTGGACGTGGACGACACGCTGGTGGAGAACGACCTCGTCCAGGCCGACCTCCTGGCGCACATCGAGCGCGAGTTCGGCCCGGCGTGCCGCGACCGCTTCTGGGCCATCCAGGAGGACCTGTTCCGGGAGCTGGGCTACCGCGATTACCTGGGCGCCTTTCAGCGGTTTCGCGTGGAGCATCCGTACGAGCGCCACCTGGTCACCGCGGCCAACTATCTCGTGGACTACCCGTTCGACCGGCGGCTCTACCCGGGCGCGCTCGAAGTGCTCGAGCGCCTGCGGGGGTGGGGGCAGGTCGTCATCCTCACGGACGGGGACGTCGTCTTCCAGCCGCGCAAGGTCGAGCGTTCGGGCATCTTCAAGGCCGTCGGCGGCCACGTCCTGATCTACGTGCACAAGGAACAGGCGCTGGCGGACGTGGAGCGGCGCTACCCGGCGGAGCACTACGTCGTCGTGGACGACAAGCTCCGCATCCTCGACGCCGTCAAGAAGGCCTGGGGCGGGCGCGTGACGACCGTGTTCCCCAGGCAGGGGCGGTACGCCAACGACCCCGGGACCCAGGCGGCGTTTCCCGGCGCGGCCGACGTAACGGTCGCGCGCATCGGCGATCTGCTGAACCTCCAACTGGCCGATGTGATCGGCCCCACATCACTATGACATCCACACAACAGCTTCACGACCTCGGCCAGAGCCTCTGGCTCGACAACATCACGCGCGACCTGCTCACGAGCGGCACGCTGAAGCGGTACATCGACGAGCTGTCGGTCACCGGGCTGACGTCGAACCCGACGATTTTCGACCACGCCATCAGGGGCAGCTCCTCGTACGACGAGGCGATCCACGAGAAGCTCGGCCAGGGCCGGTCGGGCGAGGCGCTGTTCTTCGAGCTGGCGATCGAGGATCTCGCGGCGGCGGCGGACCTCTTCAAGCCGGTCCACGACCGGACGTGCGGCGTGGACGGCTGGGTGTCGCTGGAGGTGTCGCCGCTGCTGGCCTACGACGCCGCGACCACGCTGGCCGCGGCAAAGGACCTCCACGCGCGCGCCGGCCGGGCGAACCTCTACATCAAGATCCCCGGCACCCGGGAAGGGCTGCCGGCCATCGAGGAGGCGACCTTCGCCGGGGTGCCGGTGAACGTGACGCTGCTCTTCTCGCGGGAGCAGTACCTCGCGGCCGCCGAGGCGCGCCTCCGCGGCATCGAACGCCGGATCGCGGCCGGCCTCTCCCCGGACGTCAGCTCGGTGGCGTCGCTGTTCGTCAGCCGCTGGGACGTGGCGGTGGGGGACGCGGTGCCGGGCGAGCTGAAGAACCGCCTCGGGATCGCCGTCGGCCAGCGCACCTACGCGGCGTATTGCGCCCTGATGGCGTCGCCGCGCTGGCAGCGGGCCTTCAATTCGGGCGCGCGCCCGCAGCGCCTGCTGATGGCGAGCACGGGCACCAAGGATCCCCAGGCCTCGGACACGCTCTACGTCGAGGCGCTGGCCGCGCCGTTCACCGTGAACACCATGCCGGAATCGACGCTCAAGGCCTTTGCCGACCACGGCCGGCTGTCGGGCGCCCTGGCGGCCGACGGCGCGGACGGGGAGCGCGTCATCGCGCAGTTCGTGAAGGCGGGCATCGACGTGAACGCCCTGGCGGCCCGCCTGCAGGACGAGGGCGCGAAGGCGTTCGTCAAGTCGTGGAACGACCTGATGGGCGTCATCGCCGCCAGGAGCGCCGCGCTGAAGTGAGCCGGCGGCGGCAGAGCCGCCGGGCGGGACCGTGCCGGGGGCGTTCGCCTGTGTGAGAATGGAGGGAGGGGACCCGGACACTTCTGATGGAGGGCGCAACGCCAACGCCATGAGAGCGATCACTCCACTCCCTCGACGGCCGGCCTGGAAGGCACTCGTTTCCCACCACAAGACCATCGCCGGGCTGCACCTGCGGCAGCTCTTCGCCGCCGACAGCAAGCGCGGCGAGCGGTTCACGGCTTCCGGGGCGGGCCTGTTCCTCGACTACTCGAAGAACCGCGTGGACGCCGAGGCGATGAAGCGGCTCGTGCAGCTGGCGAGGGAATCGGGCCTGCGCGCGCGCATCGACGCGATGTTCCGGGGCGACCGGATCAACGTCACCGAGCACCGCGCCGCGCTGCACGTCGCCCTGCGCGCGCCGAAGTCCGCCACGATCCTCGTGGACGGGAAGGACGTCGTCGCCGAGGTCCACGCCGTGCTCGACCGGATGGGCGCCTTCGCCGACCGCGTGCGCAGCGGCCGGTGGCGGGGCCACACCGGGCGGCGCATCAGGAACGTCGTCAACATCGGCATCGGCGGCTCGGACCTCGGCCCGGTGATGGCGTACGAGGCCCTGAAGCACTACAGCCGGCGCGACATGACGTTCCGGTTCGTGTCGAACGTGGACGGGATCGACTTCGTCGAGGCCGTCCGCGACCTCGACCCGGCCGAAACGCTGTTCATCGTGTCGTCGAAGACCTTCACGACGCTCGAGACCAGGACCAACGCCGAGAGCGCCCGCGCGTGGCTGGTCCAGGGGCTCGGCGGGCGCGAGCGGGCGGTGGCGAAGCACTTCGTCGCCGTCTCGACCAACGCCGGGCAGGTGTCGGCGTTCGGCATCGACACCGCGAACATGTTCGGGTTCTGGGACTGGGTCGGCGGCCGCTACTCGATGGACTCGGCCATCGGCCTGTCCACGATGCTGGCGGTGGGGCCCGCGAACTTCCGCCGGATGCTCGCCGGGTTCCGCGCGATGGACGAGCACTTCCGCACGGCGCCGTTCGGGGAGAACCTGCCGGTGATCATGGGGCTGCTGGCCGTCTGGTACAGCAACTTCTTCGGCGCGGAGACCGTCGCGGTGCTGCCGTACGAGAACTACCTGAAGCGGTTCCCCGCGTACCTCCAGCAGCTCACGATGGAGAGCAACGGCAAGAGCGTGACGCTGGCAGGCCGGCGGGTGCGGTACGCGACGGGCCCGGTCTACTGGGGCGAACCGGGCACCAACGGCCAGCACTCCTTCTACCAGCTGATCCACCAGGGCACGCGGCTCGTCCCCTGCGACTTCATCGCCTTCGCCAGGGCGCTGACGCCGCTCGGCCGGCACCACGACATGCTGATCGCCAACGTCCTGGCGCAGGGCGAGGCCCTGGCCTTCGGCAAGACGGAAGCGGAGGTGCGGGCCGAGGGCGTGCCCGAGGCCCTGGTGCCGCACAAGGTGTTCGAGGGCAACCGCCCGTCGAACACGATCTTCGCGCGGCAGCTGACGCCCGAGACGCTGGGCGCGCTGGTCGCGCTCTACGAGCACAGCGTGTTCACGCAGGGCACCATCTGGGGGATCAATTCGTTCGACCAGTGGGGCGTCGAACTGGGCAAGGCGCTGGCGCAGCGCATCATGCCCGAACTGACGGCCAGGGCGGCGCCGCGGCTGGCGCACGACAGTTCGACGAACCAGCTCATTCGTCACTACCGCAGGGCCCGGTAGCGGCGCGGAAAGGACTTTCCTCATGCAACTGGGAATGATCGGCCTCGGCCGCATGGGCGCCAACATGGTGCGCCGCCTCCTCCGCCGCCGGCATCGGTGCGTCGTCTTCGACCGGTCGCGGGCCGCCGTGAAGGCCCTGGCGAAGGAGAAGGCCGTCGGCGCGGCGTCGCTCGAGGACCTGGTCGGGAAGCTGAAGGCCCCGCGCGCCGTCTGGCTCATGGTGCCCGCGGCCGCCGTGGACGGCACGATCGCCGAGCTGGCGCCGCTGCTCGAGCCGGGCGACATCCTGATCGACGGGGGGAACTCGTATTACGTGGACGACATCCGCCGGGCGACGGCGCTCGCGGCCCGGCGGATCCACTACGTGGACGTCGGCACGAGCGGCGGCGTCTGGGGCCTCGAACGCGGCTACTGCATGATGATCGGCGGCGAACGGCCGGTCGTGAAGCGCCTGGACCCGATCTTCGCCGCGCTCGCCCCGGGCCTCGGCACGATCGCGCGCACGCCGGGCCGCCCGAGGAACCAGGGGACGGCGGAGCGGGGCTACCTGCACTGCGGCCCCAACGGCGCGGGCCACTTCGTCAAGATGGTCCACAACGGGATCGAATACGGCCTCATGGCGGCGTACGCCGAGGGGCTCGGCGTGCTGCACGCCGCGAACGCGGGCAAGTCGGCCGGCGACGTGGACGCCGAGACGACGCCGCTGCGCGACCCCGGGCACTACCAGTACGACTTCGACCTCGGGGAGGTCGCCGAGGTCTGGCGCCGCGGCAGCGTCATCGCCTCGTGGCTGCTCGACCTCACCGCGGGCGCGCTGGCCGTGGATCCCGGCCTGGCGCGGTTCGCCGGCCGGGTGTCGGATTCGGGCGAGGGGCGCTGGACGGTCAAGGCGGCGATCGACGAGGGCGTGCCCGTGCCCGTGCTGACGACGGCGCTCTACGAGCGCTTCGCCTCGCGCGGCCAGGCCGAGTACCAGGACAAGCTGCTGTCGGCGATGCGCTTCGGCTTCGGCGGGCACCTCGAGAAGCCCGCGGGGAAGTAGGCCCATGAAGACGCCCCACTCGGACGCGATGGTCTTCTTCGGCGCCACGGGCGACCTCGCGTACAAGAAGATCTTCCCGTCGCTGCAGGCGATGGTGCGGCGCGGCTCGCTGGCCGTGCCGGTGATTGGCGTGGCGAAGGCGGGCTGGACCCTCGACCAGTTCAAGGCCCGGGCCAGGGACAGCGTCGAACAGCACGGCGGTCTCGACCCCGAGGCCTTCGCCAGGTTGAACGGGCTGCTGCGGTACGTGGACGGCGACTACGAGGACGCCGCCACGTTCCAGGCCATCCGGAAGGAACTGGGCGCGTCGGAGCGCCCGGCGCACTACCTGGCGATTCCCCCGGTCCTCTTCGGCACGGTGGTGGAGCAGCTGGGCCGGGCGGGCTGCGTGCCGCCGGGAGCGCGGGTGATCGTCGAGAAGCCGTTCGGCCGCGACCTCCAGTCGGCGCGTCGGCTGAACCAGATCCTGCTCCGCACCTGCGACGAGCGGCGGATCTTCCGGATCGACCACTACCTCGGCAAGCGGCCGGTGCACAACCTCCTGTTCTTCCGGTTCGCGAACGCGTTCACCGAGCCGTTCTGGAACCGGCAGCACGTCGAGAGCGTGCAGATCACGATGGCCGAGGACTTCGGCGTCCAGGGGCGCGGCGCGTTCTACGACGGCGTCGGCGCCGTCCGCGACGTGGTCCAGAACCACCTGTTCCAGGTGCTCGCCAACCTGGCCATGGAGCCGCCGGTCAGGACCGACAGCGAGTCGATCCGCGACGAGAAGGTGAAGGTGCTCAAGGCGACGCTGCCGCTGGCGAAGAGGAACCTGGTGCGGGGGCAGTTCCGCGGCTACCTGCAGGAGCCCGGCGTGAGGCCGGGCTCGACGGTCGAGACGTTCGCGGCCCTGAAGCTCGAAGTGGACTCGTGGCGCTGGCGCGGCGTGCCGTTCTACATCCGGGCCGGCAAGTCGCTGCCGGTGACCTGCACCGAGATCGTCGTCCGCCTGCGGCGGCCGCCCACGATGTACCACGGGTACGGCCTCAAGGCGAATTACGTCCGGATGCGCATCAGCCCCGACGTCACCATCGCGATGGGCTTCAACACGATGAAGCCCCTGACCGAATCCGCGGGCGAGATCGACGAGATCTGCAGCGTCGCCCACCCGCCCGCGGCCGAAGTGGATGCCTACGAGCGCGTGCTGACCGACGCGCTGGTGGGGGATGCGACGCTGTTCGCCCGGGAGGACTACGTGGAGGAGGCCTGGCGGATCGTGGACCCGGCGCTCAAGGCCGAGACGTCCGTCTACCAGTACGAGCCCGGCACGTGGGGGCCGGCCGAAGTCGGGCACGGCGTGACGCCGGACGGCGGCTGGCAGAATCCGTCGGTGAGCGGCCGCGCGTCATGAGGGTCCGGGTCCTCGCCGACGCGGATGCCGTGGCGAACGAGGCGGCCCGGGTCGTGGCCGAGGCGGCGCGCGAGGCCGTCGCGGCGCGCGGGCGCTTCGTCGTGGCCGTCAGCGGCGGCCGCACGCCGTGGCTGATGCTCCGCGCGCTGGCGCGCGAGGAGGTCCCGTGGGCGCGGTGCCACCTGTTCCAGGTGGACGAGCGCGTCGCGCCGGCCGGCGACGCCGACCGCAACCTGACGCACCTCCGCGCGAGCCTTCTCTCGCGCGCGCCGCTCCCGCCGGCGAACGTCCACGCGATGCCGGTCGAGGACGAGGACCTGGATGCCGCGGCCGCGCGGTACGCGCGGGAGCTCGAAGAGGTCGCGGGCGCGCCGGCGGCGCTGGACCTGGTCCATCTCGGGCTGGGGGGGGACGGCCACACGGCCTCGCTCGTCCCGGGCGACCCGGTGCTGGCCGTCGCCGACCGTGACGTCGCCGTGACCGCGGCGTACATGGGGCGGCGCCGGATGACGCTGACCTATGCGGCGTTGAACCGCGCGCGGAGCCTGCTCTGGCTGGCCACCGGCGCCGGGAAGGCGCCCGTGCTGCGCCGCCTGCGCGACGGCGACGTGTCGATGCCCGCCGGGCGCGTCCGGCGCGAGCAGGCGCTCGTGCTGGCCGACGCGCTGGCGGCGGGGGATTTGTGAGCGCCACCGTGATGCCTGACGACACGCTCGATCAACTCGCCATCAACACCATCCGCACGCTGTCCATCGACGCGGTGCAGGCCGCCAAGTCGGGGCACCCCGGCACGCCGATGGCGCTCGCCCCGCTCGTCTACACGCTCTGGAACCGGGTCATGCGGTTCGACCCGCAGGACCCGATC
>JAJXZZ010000108.1 GCA_021779795.1 Acidobacteriota bacterium
CTGCGCGGCTGCCCCGCGGCCGACGGCCGTGACGAAGGCCACGACCGCCGACGGCTGCGACCTGTGACGCGGCTCGTCGGCCATCACGCTCTCGAACGCGACCGCGGCTTCGCCCGCCGTCCTGAACGACGACCGCGCCTGCACCTGGCACGCCCGTAAAAGCCAGGCGCGCATCGCCTTCGAACCCAGCAACTGGTGGCCCGCGACGGCCGGGGCGGCGGCGTCGGCCAGCAGATGCTCGACGCCGTGCGGATACTCTTCGCGCCCGATCGGGCGGCCCAGCACGACCGCGAGCGCCAGCATGCCGAGCTGGAACACGTCCGTCATCTGGTCGAGCCGGGCGCAGCCGGCGCTGGGCGGCGCGGCAACCTGGAACGTGTGCCACAGGGCCGAGCGCCCCATCCGCAGATGCTCGAGCAGCGGCGCCAGCCCGTGCTCCACGATGACCACACGCCCGTCCGGGGAGACGACGACCCGTTCGGGGCCGATGGCGCCGTGCGAGAGGTCGGGACCGACGTGATGAAAGTCGGCCATCGCGCTCAGCACCTGCCAGAGCAGGCACCTGATGGCCCCGGGACTCGGGACAATCCCCCTGGCGGAAGCCTGGCGCAGCAGGTCCGACAGCCTGACGCCCTCCGGGGCGGTCGAGATGACCTGCCACTGCCGGGCAGTACCCGGGGCGCGCTCGACCCGGCGGATCGATGCGAAGGCCGGGTGCTTGAACGCCGCCAGGCGGCTGGACCGCTCGGCGAGCAGCATTTCGGCCGACGGCGAGGCCGACGCTTCCGGGGACAACTGGAAGACGTCCACCGCCGCGCCGTCGGGATCGGTGGCCCGGAACCTCCGGCCCAGTGCGTCCACGAACAGAACAGTGCCCATGGCCAACTCCCTCGCGTCCTCCTCCGCCTGGGCGTCGCGCTCCTCGATCCAAGGAAAGAGACCAACGCCTCCTGCAAGAGTGACACCACGGAGGCTGGCGGCCGGGACCGTTGGAATTTTGGGGATTTCGGGCATTCACAGGCCGGAACCATCCGCGTGTCGGCCGTGGACGGTTACCGATCGTGAGGGTGACGTCGAGATCTGTAATCGGCGCGGGAGGCGAACGCGGCCTGAGCCTCTCGGCTCGAGCCTCGTAGCCTGAGCCCTGCCCTTCGGCTCGGATGCGTGGTGCCCTCGCTCAGGGCACCCCGAGCAACGTCGAGGGGTGGGCCTCTTACCCCGGGCCCCTGTCGTAGCGCCGGCTCCAGCCCCTTAGCGCCTCGGCCCGCTCTCTCGCCTCCGGCACCAGGGGCAAGTCGTCGGCGTGCCAGGGCAGGCGCCACGTCCAGTTGTGGTCGTCGATCAGGGCCGGCACGTTGATCCGGTCGCGCCATCCGAACACGTCCTGGACCGGCAGCAGCAGCAGGCTCGAACCCGATGCGAAGAGCACGTCGAGCAGGATGTCGCGCAGCGCCGGCCCGAACGCGCCGCCCGGGTCGTCGAGCGTCGCCGCCCGTTCGGCCACGCCCGGCGCCGCCAGCGCCTTCGCGCGCTCCTCGTCGTCGAGGCCGTCCCACCAGGCGGCCACCGGGTCGGTGTCGTGCGTGCCCGACGTCGCCACCGAGAGGGTCGGATAGCCGGCCGGGTCGCGGTAGGGCTGGCCGGGCAGTTCCCAGTGCCGCTCCCACCTGAACACCTTGTAACCCGGGACCCCGAGGCGCGCGAGCGACTCGCGGACGAAGTCGGGGACGGTGCCGAGATCCTCGGCGACAATGCGCGCGCCCGAGCCGGTGAAGACCGCGAGCACCTCTTCGCCGAGGGCGAGCTGCGACGGCTCGTCGGCCGGGTCGAACCGCGCGGGCGATCCGTCGCACGGGAACTGGTAGGTGCGGTAGAAGCCGACGAGGTGATCCACGCGGTAGCCGTCGTAGAGGTCGGCCATCCGCCGGGCCCGCCGGCGCAGCCAGTCGAAATCGCGCGCCGCGAGGGCGTCCCACCGGTAGGCCGGCATCCCCCACTTCTGCCCCGTCGCGCTGAACGCGTCCGGCGGAGCGCCGACCGACACGTCCAGGCGGAACGACGGCGTGTCGGCCCAGACGTCGGCGCTGTCGCCGTCCACCATGAAGGGCAGGTCGCCGAACAGGCACACCGGGCGGGCGGCCGATTTCGCGTCGCGCCACTGCCGGTCGGCCACGAACTGCAGCCACTTCCGGTAGCGCGTCTCCGCGGCCAGCTCGCGCTCGGCGCCCACGAGCGCCTCGGCGTCGCGGCCGCGGAGCGGCGCCGGCCACTCGTGCCACGGGCGCTCGCCGAACCGCGCGTGCAGCGCGCGGAACAGCGCGTAGTCCTCGAGCCACCAGGCCTGCCGGCCGCACCACGCGTCGAAGGCGTCGGACTCGGCCGCGCCTCCGCCGCCGGCCCGCCGTTCGAATTCCGCGAACGAGACCCGCAGCGCCGGCTCCTTGAGGCCGCGCACGAGCGCGTGGTCGATGGCCGGCGCGCGGCGCGCCGCGGCGAGGCGGTCACCCCACTCGCGGCCCATGGCCGCCTCGCCGCCGGCCGCCTGGAAGGCCGGCAGCGCGTGGACGCTGATGAAGATCGGGTCGATCGCCATCGCGGTCAGCGCCGAGTACGGCGAGCGCTGGCCCACGGCCATCTCCTGGATGGGCAGCAGCTGCAGCAGGTCCTGGCCGGCGTCCTTCAGCCACGCCGCGAAGGCGGGGATGTCGCCGATCTCGCCGATGCCCCAGCTCGCGCGCGTCGGGATCGAGAACAGCGGCACGAGCAGGCCGGCGTGGCGGCCGGGGGGAAGGGGCATGGGAATATCTTAAGACGGCTCAGGGCTCAAGGCTCAGGGCTCAGGGCCATGTCACGCTGTCACGCGGAGGCGCGGGCGAGCAGGCGCGCCGCGCCTTCGCGGAATTCCGCCGGCGGCGGCAGCAGGCTCACCACCACGAACGCCTCGTGCGGGAAGTCGAAGAAGTACCCCGGGTGCGCCAGCACGTGGTCGCGCTCGAGGAGGTCGAGCACCAGCGACTCCTCGGTCCTCGTCGCCGGCACCCGGACGACGGCTGACCAGCCGCCCTCGACGCGCAGCACGGAGCAGGCGGGGTGCGCGGCCGCCAGCGCCTGCAGCCCGCGGAGGTTCGTCGTCACCCGCTCGAGGATCTGCGCGCGGACCTCGCGGCCCGCCTCGATGAGCGCGCCCGCGGCGCACTGCACCGGCGTCGAGACGGAGAGGAACGTGTCGCAGACGATCTCGAGCCGGGCGAGCGCCGCCTCGACCAGCGGGGCCGGCCCGCCCGCCGCGATCCAGCCGAGCTTCATCTGCGGCAGGCCGGCCGACTTCGACAGGCCGCCGAGGCTGAAGGTCAGCGCGTCCTGCTGGTCGAGCACGCGCGCCCGGTCGGGCCTCGGATCGACGAGGTAGTCGCAGAAGACCTCGTCGCCGACGAGCGCGATCCCGCGCGACGCGCACAGCCCGGCGAGCGACGCGAGGTCTCCGCGCGTGACGACCGATCCGGTCGGGTTGTTGGGGCTGACGACGAGGATCGCGCGGGTGCGCGGCGTCACGGCCGCCTCGACCGCGTGCGCGTCGATCGACCAGGCGCCGTGGAAGTCGAGCGGGTACTGGCGGACCGCCACCAGCTCGAGCCGCGTCAGGTGCTCGAACAGCGGGTAGCTCGGCACCGGGACCAGGACGTCGTCGCCCGGGTCGCAGAGCAGCTTGAAGAGATAGGCATACGCCTCGCTCGTGCTGGCCGTCAGGATCACGCGCGACGGATCGACGGGCGCGCCGGCGGCGGCCAGCTCGGCGGCCACGCGCTCGCGCGCGGCCGGCAGGCCGAACGGACGGGGGTGGTACGCCAGCGCTTCGGGCGCCGCGAGCGCGGCCGCGATCCGGCCGGGGTAGTCCAGGCCCACCCTGGTCGGGTTGGTCTCGGTCAGGTCGATGAGCCGGGCGCCGGCGGCGCGGGCGGCCTGCTCGGCCAGCGTCAGCCGGTTGGGCGCGAGGTCCGACGGGGTTCGCGTCGAGAACATCTTATCTACGTTAGACTAGCCTCAGGGACGGAACCAGGACTAATTCATAGTGGTTAGTGATCAGTGGCTAGTGGTCAGTAAGTCGCGCGTGACGGACTGATCACTAGCCACTAGCCACTGACCACTTCAATCGTCAGCACTCATGACCGACCTGTTCAGCGAGATCGCCCGGCTCAAGCGCGAGATGAACGCCGTCATCCTGGCGCACTACTACCAGGAGCCCGACATCCAGGACATTGCCGACGTCATCGGCGACAGCCTGGCCCTCGCGCAGGCCGCCGCGAAGACGGACGCCTCGGCGATCGTCTTCTGCGGCGTGCACTTCATGGCGGAGACCGCCAAGATCCTCAACCCCGACAAGCTGGTCCTGCTGCCCGACCTGGCCGCCGGCTGCTCGCTGTCGGACAGCTGCCCCGCGCCCGAGTTCGAGGCGTTCGTGAAGGCCCATCCCGGGCACGCGGTCATCACCTACATCAACTCGAGCGCCGCGGTGAAGGCGCTGAGCGACGTCATCTGCACGTCGAGCAACGCCGAGCGGATCGTGCGGCGGATCCCGGCGGACCAGCCGATCCTCTTCGCGCCGGACCAGCACCTCGGGCGGTACGTGACGAAGCAGACCGGCCGCGAGATGGTGCTGTGGCCCGGGTCCTGCTCGGTGCACGTCACGTTCTCGGAGCGGCGGCTGATCCGCCTGAAGGCCGAGCACCCCGACGCGCTCGTGCTCGCGCACCCCGAGTGCGAGGAGCGCGTGCTGCGCCTGGCCGACCACGTGGGCTCGACGACGTCGATCCTCACGTTCGCCACGTCGAACCCGGCGACGCGGTTCATCGTCGCCACCGAGGCCGGGATCATCCACCAGATGAAGAAGGCCTGCCCGGACAAGGAGTTCATCCCGGCGCCGCCCGACAGCGGCTGCTCGTGCAACGAGTGCCCGTACATGCGGCTGAACACGCTCGAGAAGGTGTACCTCTGCATGCGCGACCGGCGGCCGGAGATCACCCTGCCCGAGGAGTTGCGCGTGCGCTGCCTCGCGCCGCTGGAGCGGATGCTGGAGATGAGCGCGTGATCCGCTTCGACCTCGACCCCGCGTTCGTGCGCGAGCAGGTGCGGCGGTTCCTGCGCGAGGACATCGGGGAGGGCGACATCACGACGCTCTGGACGGTTCCCGAGGGGACGCCGGCCCGCGCCTGGATCGTCGCCCGGCAGCCGTGCGTGGCGGCGGGCCTGCCGGTCGCGGCCGCCGTCTTCGCCGAGCTCGACGAGCGCGTCGCCTGCGAGGCGGCGGTGGACGAGGGGGCGGAGGTGGCCGCGGGCGCGCGGCTGATGCGGCTGGCCGGCCCGGCGGCGCCGATCCTCTCGGGCGAGCGCGTCGCGCTCAACCTGCTCCAGCATCTCTCGGGAATCGCGACCGTGACGCGCCGCTACGCGAACGCGGTGGCCGGGACGCGGGCGTCGGTGTCCGACACGCGCAAGACGACGCCCGGGCTGCGCGCGCTCGAGAAGTACGCGGTGCGCGCGGGCGGCGGGCGGAACCACCGCGCGGGCCTCTCCGACGCGGTGCTCATCAAGGACAACCATGTCGCGGCCGCCGGCGGCGTGGCCGCCGCGCTCCGTTCGGTCCTCTCGCGCGCGCCGGGCGGCATCGTCGTGCAGGCGGAGGTGGACTCGCTGGCGCAGCTCGCCGAGGCGCTCGACGCGGGCGCGCGCGCCGTGCTGCTCGACAACATGTCGCCCGGGCAGACGGCGTCGGCCGTCGCCCTGGTCCGCGGGCGCCCGGGCGGCGAGTCGATCTGGATCGAGTCGTCGGGCGGCATCACGCTGCAGAACATCCGCGCCTACGCCGAGGCGGGCGTGGACACGATCTCGGTCGGCGCGCTCACGCACTCCGCCCCGTCGGTGGATCTCGCGCTGGATTTCGAATCATGAGCGATCGCATCGACGTGCTCGTCATCGGCAGCGGCCTCGGCGGCTGCGCGACGGCGCTCGCGGCCGCCCGCCGCGGGGCCCGGGTCGTGATGGTCACCAAGGCGCAGCGCGCCGAGGACTCGAACACCTGGGAGGCGCAGGGCGGCATCATCTACCGCGCCGAGGACGATTCGCCCGAGCTGCTCGCGGCCGACATCGTCACGGCCGGCGCCGGGCTGTGCAAGCCGGAGGCGGTCGGGATCCTGAGCCGCGAGGGGCCGCGGCTGGTCGACGAGATCCTGCTGCGCGAGGCGCGCGTCCCGTTCGACCACGGCACCAACGGCGACCTCGACCTGACCGCGGAGGCGGCGCACTCGCGCCCGCGGATCATCCACCGCGCCGACGGGACCGGCCGCGCCATCGAGGAGGCGGTGCTCGGCGCCGTCCGGCGCGAGCCGAACATCACGATCCTCACCGGCCGCACCGCGATCGACCTGCTGACCCTCTCGCACCACTCGCGCAACCCGCTCGACATCTACGCGCCGCCGACCTGCGTGGGCGCCTACGTCTTCGACCAGGCCTCGCGGCGCGTCGAGACGCTGCTCGCGCGCGAGACCGTCCTCGCCACCGGAGGCCTCGGCCGCATCTTCCTCCACACGACCAACCCGGCCGGCGCCTGCGGCGACGGCGTGGCGATGGCGTACCGGGCGGGCGCGCGCTGCCTGAACATGCAGTTCATCCAGTTCCACCCGACGACGCTCTACCACAGCGGCGAGCGGTTCCTGCTGTCGGAGTCGCTGCGGGGCGAGGGGGCGAAGCTGGTGGACGGCCGGGGCCGCGAGTTCATGTTCGACCACCACCCGGACGGCTCGCTGGCGCCGCGCGACATCGTCGCGCGCGGGATCCACCAGATGATGCACGAGACCGGGTCGCCCTGCGCCTGGCTCGACATCAGCCACAAGGACAAGGCGTGGATCCTGGAGCGGTTCCCGACCGTGGCCGGCAAGTGCCGCGAGGCCGGGTTCGACCTGACGAGCCAGGCGATCCCGGTCGTGCCCGCGGCGCACTACAGCTGCGGCGGCGTGGACGTGGACGGCGAGGGGCGGTCGAGCCTCCACCGGTTGCGGGCGGTCGGCGAGGTGTCGTGCACGGGGCTGCACGGGGCAAACCGGCTGGCGAGCACGTCGCTGCTCGAGTGCCTGGTCTGGGGGACGCGCGCGGGCGAGGCGGCGGCCGCGGCCTGCCGGTCGGGCGCCGACGACTACTTCCCCGAGATCGCGCCGTGGGAATACGAGGCCGAGCCGGTGGACCCGGCGCTGGTCGCGCAGGACTGGCTCACCACCCGCCAGACAATGTGGAACTACGTCGGGCTGGTGCGCAACCGCCGGCGGCTCGACCGGGCGCACGCGATCCTCCGGGAGCTGCACATGGAGATCGGGCGCTTCTACGCGAAGGCCGAGCTGGGCGACAGCCTCATCAGCCTCCGCAACGGCGTCCAGACGGCGCTGGTGGTGCTGCTCGCGGCGATGGAGATGCGCGAGAGCCGGGGCTGCCACTACCGCACGGACTGAGGGCGGGGGTCGGCTGCCGACAGCCGACAGCCGACAGCCGACAGCCGACAGCCGGTGTTCCTACCGCGCGAGCGCTTCCACCTCGTCGATCTCGATCGGGATCGCCTGGCCGAGGATGCGCGAGCCGGTGTCCGTGACGACGATGTCGTCTTCGACCCTGATCCCCCCGAAGCCGCGGAACTTGTCGATGACGTCGTAGTTCAGGAAGTCGGTGAACTTCCCCTCGGCCCGCCACTTGTCCATCAGCGTCGGGATCATGTAGATGCCCGGCTCGACCGTCATCACGAAGCCCGGCTCGAGCGCGCGCCCCATGCGCAGCGACTTGAGGCCGAACTGCGTGCTGCGCGTCACGGTGGGGTCGTAGCCGACGTACTGCTCGCCGAGCCCTTCCATGTCGTGCACGTCGAAGCCCATCATGTGGCCGACGCCGCACTGGAAGAACATCGCGTGCGCCCCTTCCCGCACCGCCGCGTCGAGGTCCCCCTTCATGCAGCCGATCGCCTTGAGGTCCTCGGCGAGGCTGCGGCACGCCGCCAGGTGGACGTCCATCCACTTGACGCCCGGCTTCGCCGCCGCCAGCGCCTTCTTGTGCGCGCGCAGCACCGCCTGGTAGAGGTCGCGCTGCGGCCCGACGAACTTCCCGCCGATCGGGATCGTGCGCGTGATGTCGCTCGCGTAGTGCAGCGGCGAGTCGGCGCCCGAGTCGTTGACGGCCATCTGGCCGGCCTGCATCAGGTTGTCGTGCGCGTGGTTGTGCAGCGTCTCGCCGTGCACCGAGAAGATGATCGGGAAGGAAAGCTGCGACCCGCGCGACTCGACCAGCCCCGCCATCGCCCCGGCCACCTCGCGCTCGTACATGCCGGGACGGGCGGTCTTCATCGCCAGGACGTGCATGTCGTGCGCGAGGTTCACGGCCGCCTCGATCTCGCGGATCTCTTCGGGCCCCTTGTAGGCCCGCTGCGCCACGACCGCCTTGATGAACGAGATCGAGGCGTGGGCGTTGACCATGTCGGGCCGGATCCCCACGAGATCCGCGATCGCCAGCGCGTTGTCGTGGCGGTACTGCGGCAGGTAGTGGAGGCGCCGCCCCTTGCGCACCGCCTCGTCCAGCGCCCTCGCCAGCGCCTCGCGCGTGGCGACGGCGGTGACGCCGGCCCGGGCGGCCCGCTCGGCGACCGTCGGCTGCGGCCCGCGCCAGACGATGTCGTCGATCGTGAAGTCGTTGCCGTAGATCGTGTGCGTGCCGGCGTCCACGTCGATGACGGCGGCCAGTTCAGGGTCGTCGAGGCCCCAGTAGTAGAGGAACGACGAGTCCTGCCGGAAGTGATACGTGTTGTCGGTGTAGTTCATCGGCGCGTCGTTGTTGCCGATGAACAGCAAGAGGCCGTGCTTGAACTGCTGCTGCAGCACCGCGCGTCGGGTCGTGTAGATCTTCGCGTCGAACATCATGCCTCCCAGGGGTCGGAGCGGTTTTCCCGGACGGGTGTTTTATTCGGACAATTATGTAATCGAGTCGCTCCCGTACGGGAACAATTACAAAACTGTCATTGAAAATTTACGGCGCGGGAAAACCGCTCCGACCCCTGGACGGCAGGACGGTCGCGGGCCGGG
>JAJXZZ010000109.1 GCA_021779795.1 Acidobacteriota bacterium
CACCGGGTACCTGCTGAAACCGCAGCGGTCGCAACGTGAGTCGAGCACGCCCGCCGCCTCCGGCATCACCGCCATTCAGGCCGAGGTGGACCGCCTGAGGCAACTCGCCGAACGCGCCCGGAGACGCGCGACCAGCGCCAGGTTCGCGGCCGTCGCCAGCCAGGCGTCCACGCACCTGGTCTACGCGCCCGCGTTGCGGCGGTCCGGAATCGCCTGGGGACCCGCCGGCTCGATCCTCCTGCCCTCGAACGGCCTGCCCCCGCCGCCGTCGTTGTCAATTCAATCGTCCGGCGGGCCTCTCGTCGCTCGGCCGTCGGCCTGGGGAGCGGGAGCGATCTTCATGCTCGTGGGGGCTCGTGGGGGGAGCCGCCTGTCGCCCGCCACGCTCGGGCCGCCGGACGTCCTCCGGCCGGGGGCGTGGATCGTTGACGTGGGGCTTGGCCGAACCGGCCAGCAGCAAATGCGTCCGGGCAATTTCGGAGGCCTGTCGCCGGTCGCCTGCGGCGGCGCGCGGCTGCAGCGCGTCGTCACGAACCTGCCGCTCGACGAGAGCGCCCTCGGGTCGGGCCTCTTCGATCTCGATGGGAACCTGATCGGCGTGGTGGCTCGATGCCGTTCCGAGATCGTCGCGATTTCGAGCGCGTCGGTGCGCGCGGCGCTGGCGGCGGCCGAGGACCCGGTCGCCGGTCCCTTCTTGCGCGCGGGGTTGGTCGTCGAGGCGATCGTTCCCAGGTGGCAGCCGTTCGTGCGTCCGACCCTTGGCCTGTTCGTCTCGGACGTCTGGCGAGACTGGCCCGCCGACCGTGCCGGAATCCTCCCCGGGGACGTGATCCTCACGGTCAACGGCGAGCCCGCGAGAACCGCGGCCGACGTGAGCCAGGCCTTGCGGCAAGGCGGGAAGCTCCGGGTCGTCCTGGACCGCGGCGGGCGCAGGCTGGTGGCGACCCTGTCGGCCGCCGCCGAAGCGCAGGCGGATCTCCCCGAGGTGGCGGTGACCGACGATCGCGGCGTGGAACTGGAGAGCGTGGGCGCCGGCGGTGACGCGGAAGCGGCCGGGCTCATGGCCGGCGACCGCATCCTCAGGCTGAACGGCGCTCAGGCCACTGCGCGGGCCGTCCAAGCGCTCTTCTCCGCGTCCAAGCCGTCGAAGCCGGCGATCGTCGAGGTCGAGCGTGGGTCGCGCCGCTTCGTCACGGTGGTGGCGAAATGAACCCGCTCACGTCGCTGGGGCTCATCCTGCTCGTGTCGCTCATCGCCGGGCACCTGGTGAAGTTCGCCCGCGTCCCCGAGGTCACCGGGTACATTCTGGCCGGCCTGGCGCTGGGGCCATCGGGCCTGGGGTGGATCGGCGAGCAGAACCTGACCGGGCTCGGCATCATCAGCGAAGTCGCCCTGGGGCTGATCCTGTTTTCCATCGGGTCCATCTTCCGCTTCGACCGGTTTCGCCAGATCCGGCGCGCCGTCGTGCGGATCACGCTCACCGACGCCGTGCTGGTCTTCGTCGCGGTGACGGGGACCATGCTGCTCCTGCGGGTGCCCGTCGAAGCCGCCGTGATCCTGGGGGCCATCGCCATCGAAACGGCGGCGGCCTCGAGCGTGATGGTGATGCGGGAATACAACGCCGCGGGGCCGCTCACCGAGAACCTCCTGGGCATGATCGCCATCAACAACGTCGTGTGCCTCGGCGCATTCTCCGTCGCGGTGTCGCTGATCCAGCTCGGCCACGTGTGGACCCTGCACGAGGCCCTGAGCGCGACCTATCGCCCGATCTTCCTGCTGGCCTGGCAATTGCTTGGCTCGGCCGCGCTCGGGTATCTGGTCGGGGCGCTCCTCTCTTCCTGGGCGCCGCATGTCGTGGAGCACGGCGAAACGCTGATCCTGCTGATCGGATCCCTCCTGCTCTGCGTCGGGCTCTCGATCCACCTGGAACTCTCGACACTCGTGGCCAGCCTGGCGATTGGCGCGACGGCGGCGAACTTCTCGAGCCACAGCCGTCGCCTGGCGGAGGTGCAATCGCGGACCGACCCGCCGTTCTATGCCGTGTTCTTCGTGATTGCCGGCGCCAACCTGCACGTCGGCATGCTGAAGTCTCTCGGGGTCATCGGGGTGGCGTACGTCGTGGCCCGGGCCGCCGCGAAGATCGGAGGCGCGACGCTCGGCGGACGGCGCACGGACCTGCCGGCGGCGGCCCGCCGCAACTTGCGGTTCGCCACGCTGCCGCATGCGGGCCTGGCCATCGGGCTCGTTCTCAGCCTGGAGAAGCAACTGCCGCAGGTCGCGCCGACCGTCTCCACGGTGGTGCTGGCGGCGATCCTGATCTTCGAAGTGCTCGGGCCGGTCAGCACGCGTCTCGCCCTGATCAGGAGCGGCGAGAGCCGCCGGCGCGACGCCGAGCCGGCCGGGGGCTTTGATTAGCGGCCATCGCCGAGGCGGCGCGGTCCGGTTATCGGCCGCCGCGGGCTCGCGAGGGCGGCGCCCGAGATCCCGCGCGAAGAGGCGGTCCGGCGCGTGCGCTATAATTTCAGGATTGTGCGCGACTACCATCCCCAATCGCTCGACCGCAAGTGGCAGGCCCGCTGGCAGGACACCGGCGCCTTCGAGGTGACCGAGGACCCCTCCAGGCCGAAGTTCTACTGCCTGGAAATGTTCGCCTACCCGTCGGGGCACGCCCACGTCGGCCACGTCCGCAACTACATGATCGGCGACGTGATGGCCCGCCAGAAGCGGATGCGCGGCTTCAACGTCCTGCACCCGTTCGGCTGGGACGCCTTCGGCCTGCCCGCCGAGAACGCGGCCATCAAGCAGGGGATTCATCCCGAGCAGTCGACGCTGGCCAACATCGCCCACATGAAGGGGCAGCTCCAGCGGCTGGGGATCAGCTACGCGTGGAACCGCGAGATTGCCACCTGCCTGCCCGACTACTACAAGTGGAACCAGTGGCTGTTCCTCCGGATGCTCGAGCGTGACCTGGCGTACCGCAAGCGCTCGACGGTGAACTGGTGCCCGAGCTGCCAGACGGTGCTGGCCAACGAGCAGGTGGTGGACGGCGGGTGCTGGCGCTGCGGCACGGCGGTCGGCAGCCGCACGCTCGACCAGTGGTTCCTCCGGATCACGCACTACGCGCAGGAGCTGCTCGACGCGACCGATCGGCTGACCGAATGGCCCGAGAAGGTCCTGACGATGCAGCGGAACTGGATCGGGCGCTCGGAGGGCGCCCGCGTGAAATTCGCGCTGCTGAGGGCCGGCGTGTCCGAGGCGCCATCCGCGCCGCTGCCGGCCGACGCGCCGGCCGTCGAGGTGTTCACGACGCGCATCGACACGATCTTCGGTGCGACCTTCGTCCTGCTCGCGCCCGAGCACGAGTGGATCGAGCGGATCGCGGACGAGTCGGCGGACCCGGCGGCCGTCCGCGCGCAGGTGCAGAAGTTCCGGGCGCAGGACCGCACGGCGCGGATGACGGGGGAGGTCGAGAAGGAAGGGTTCTTCACCGGCCGGTACGCCGTCAACCCGTTCACCGGCCGCGCGGTGCCGCTGTGGGTCGCCAACTTCGTGCTCGGCGAGTACGGCACCGGGGCGGTCATGGCCGTGCCCGGGCACGACCAGCGCGACTTCGAGTTCGCGCGGAAGTACGGCCTGCCGATCACCGTGGTCGTCCAGCCCGAGGGGCAGCCGCCGCTCTCGGCCGACGCCATGACCGAGGCGTTCGTCGAGCCCGGCCGCATCGTCGGGTCCGGGGAGTTCGACGGGCTGTGGTCCACGGACGCGATCGGCAGGATGGCCGAGGCGGCCGAGGCGCGCGGCATCGGGGCGCGGACCGTGCAGTTCCGGCTGAAGGACTGGGGGATCTCGCGCCAGCGCTACTGGGGTACGCCGATCCCGGTGATCTACTGCGGGCACTGCGGCATGGTCCCGGTGCCCGACGACCAGCTGCCGGTCGAACTGCCCGCGATGGTCGAGTTCACCGGCCGCGGCGACTCGCCGCTCGCGCAGGTGGAGGCGTGGGTCACCGCGCCGTGCCCGGCGTGCGGCCGGCCGGCCCGCCGCGAGACGGACACGATGGACACGTTCGTGGACTCCTCGTGGTACTTCTACCGCTACTGCGACCCGCGGAACGACCGGCAGGCGTTCGATCCCGCGAAGGTCAGGTACTGGTGCCCGGTCGACTTCTACAGCGGCGGCGTCGAGCACGCCATCCTGCACCTCATCTACTCGCGGTTCTTCTGCCGGGTGTTCCGGGACCTCGGCATGGTGGAGCACGACGAGCCGTTCACGCGCCTGCTGACGCAGGGGATGGTGCTCAAGGACGGGAGCGCGATGTCGAAGTCGAAGGGGAACGTGGTGGATCCCGACGACATGCTCGCCCGCTACGGCGCCGACGCGCTCCGCCTCTACGTCATGTTCGTGGCGCCGCCCGAGAACGAGATCGAGTGGACCGACGCGGGCCTCGAGGGGAGCGCGCGGTTCCTGGCGAGGATCTGGCGGGTGGCCGACCAGTGGTGCGACGCGTTCGCCGGGCGGGCGGTGCCGGCCCTCGCGGGCCTGGCGCCGAACGAGGCCGAGCAGGAGCTGCGCCGGGTCACGCACGACACGATCCGCCGGGTGACGCACGACCTCGACCCCCGCGTCCACCTGAACACGGTCGTGTCGGCGCTGATGGAGATGGTCAACGCGCTGTACGCCTTCTGCGAGGCGCACACGAACACGGGGATTCCCGGCCGGCGTGCGAAGGGCGAGGCGGGGCCCGTCGAGGAACGCCCCGAGACGCTGGCCGTGCTGAAGGAGGCGCTCGACGCGCTGGTGCTGATGCTCTCGCCGTTCGCGCCGCACACGGCCGAGGAGTTGTGGGAGATGCTGGGCCACGAGGGCGGCCTCGCGGCTGCGGCCTGGCCGGCCTACGATCCGGTCATCGCGCGGTCGAGCGAGATCGTGGTGCCCGTGCAGGTGAACGGCAAGCTCCGGGGCCGGCTCACCGTGCCGGCCGACGTGACCGAGGAGGCCCTGAAGGAGCTGGCGCTGGCCGAGGCCGCCGTGCGCGTCCACACGGCCGGCAAGACGGTGGCCAGGGTCATCGTCGCGAAGGGGAAGCTGGTCAACGTCGTCGTCAAGTAGTGGTCAGTCGTTAGTGGCTAGTGATCAGTCTGTCACGGGTGATCTACTAGCCACTAGCCACTAGCCACTAGCTCGCTAGCCACTAGCCACTAGCCACTAGCTCGCTAGCTCGCTAGCCGCTAGCCACTGCGTTCTTCGGTGAGCGGGGATGAACCGAGTTCGAGACCTTCTCGTGGTGCCGATGGTGCTCCTGGCCCTGGCGTCGGCGTCCTGCGGCTACACGCTGGCGGGCCGGGGATCGTTCCTGCCCGCGTCGATCAAGACCATCGGCATTCCCGACTTCGTCAACCGCACGCCGTACTACGAGGTCGGGCAGGCGCTGTCCCAGCGCGTCCGCACCGAGTTCATCGGCCGGGGCAAGTACAAGGTGGTCCCGCAGGCCGCGGGCGCGGACGCGGTGCTCAAGGCCCAGATCAACAGCATCACGCTCACGCCGACCGGCTTCAACGCCAGCCAGCAGGCCACGCGCTACGCCATCTCCGTGTCGCTCGAGATCCAGCTCGTGCAGGCGTCCGACGACAAGGTGCTCTGGCAGAACAGGAACCAGGTCTTCCACGAGGAGTACCCCCTGACCTCGGGCGGCGGCGTGGTCGATGCCGCGACTTTCTTCGGCCAGGCCTCGAACGCCATCGACCGGATGGCGGGCGACTTCGCGCAGTCGGTGGTCAGCGCCATCCTCGAGGCGTTCTGAGGGAGCATGCCAGGCCACTTCACCCCGGCCGACGTCCGCAGGCAGGTCGCCGACGGCGCGCTCGAGCCGCTCTACCTCGTCACCGGCGACGACGCCGCCGAGATGGCGGCCCTGGCGACGCTGCTGGCCGACTCGGTCGAGGAGGAACTGCGCGCCTTCAACGTCCAGCGCTTCTACGGGAGCGACGCGGGCGCCACGCTCGCCGCCGTGCTCGATGCGGCCGGGACGCTGCCGCTGCTCGCGCCGCGTCGGGTCGTGCTGCTGCTGCAGGCCGAGGGCGTGCTGGCGGGCAAGAAGGGGAAGCCGTCGGGGGCGGCCGAGGAGGACGAGGCCGACGGGGGCGAGGCCTCGGGGCGCGGCAAGGGGGCCGAGCTCTCGCGCCTGAAGGCGTACGCGGCCCGCCCGCACGCGCACGCCGTCGTGGCGCTGCTCGGACACGGCCTCGATCGGACGTTCGGGGCGCTCGCGCGCCAGGCGGCCGTCGTCACGTGCGCCGTGCCCGAGGACGCGCTCGCCGCGCTCGAGAGGGAGTACGGCGTGCGGTTCAACGAGCGCGCCCGCCGGCTGCTCCGCGAGCGGGCCGGAGCGGACGGCGACAGGCTGCGCGCCGACGTGGAGCGCGTCGTGCTCTACGCCGGGGGACGGACCGACATCGGTCCCGAGCAGGTGAGCGCCGTCGTGTCGGCCTCGGCCGCCGCCGCCGGCGGCGGCAAGCTGTGGTCGGACGTCGTCAACCGCCGGACGGCGGCCGCGCTGCGCGAGTTGAGGCTGGAACTGGCCGAGGGGGCCGTGCCCGTGATGATCCTCGGCCTGCTGCGATCGGCGGTGGAGAGGGCGGTGGCGTCGCGCGACTTGCCGCAGGCGACCGACGCCCTCCTCAGGACGGATCTCGCGCTCAAGACCTCGGGCGGAGAGCCCCAGGTGCTCCTCGAGCGGTTGGTCGTGGAGTTGTGCGCGCTCGGAAGAGACTAGCCGAGGCTACGCGCCGGGCGTCGAGGCCTTGTTCAAGCCCACCTGGATCCGCGACTTGTACCGGGCGGCGGCGTTGTCGTGGATGATCCCCTTGCTCGCCATCTTGTCGATGAGCGACGCCGTCTCGGCCATCTGGCTCCTGGCCTTCTCGATCTCCTTGGCCTCGATCGAGGTGCGGATGGTCTTCAGCGCGGTGCGGAGCTTCGATCGGAACTGGCGGTTCTTCTCACGGCGTACCACGCTCTGGCGGTGCGCCTTCAGTGCGGATGCGTGACTGGCCACGTGTATCGTCCCCTCTGAACAGTCGTCTGTCTGCCGATTTTTCCCGGCGCGAAACTGATATGATAGCACAGCTCGCGCGGGGGCGGGCCTACTGTCGAGGCTCGCAACGGCCGAAATACCCCGCAGGGGCGCGTCTCCACCAGGGACCAGGATGAGCAACCTCTTCGCTCCGAACCCACTCGTCGGCGATGTCGACACCATCCTCGAAGCGATGGAGAACCGGCAGCCGGCGGTGGCCTCCCATTGCCGGCGCGTGTCGGCTTACGGCGTGCAACTTGCTGTCCAGTATGGACTTCCGGACGACATGGTGGAGGCGATCCGCGTCGGGGGCCTCCTGCACGACGTGGGCAAGCTGATGGTGCCCACCGACATCCTGTCCAAGCCGGGACGGCTCACCGAGCAGGAGTGGCACGCGCTGCAGGGGCATCCCGAGTACGGCTTCGACATGGCCGAGCAGCTCGGGTTCGAGTCGGCGGTCCTCGACATCATCCTCTACCACCACGAGCGGAACGACTCGAGCGGCTACCCGGACGGCCTCGACGGCCGCACCATCCCGTGGACGGTCCGGATCGTCAGCGTGATGGACGCCTTCGACGCGCTGACCAGCCCCAGGGCCTACCGCGCCGCGCTGTCGGTCGAGGCGGCCCAGGCGCTGCTGGCGCGCGAGGCGGCCGACCGCTACTGCCCGTGGGCGGTCAGCGGCCTGATGTCGATGCCGAAGCCGGTGCTCGACGCGGTCGCGCACGGCGAGGCCGACCGCTACCGGCCCGAGACCGCGCCGTCGGCGCTGGTCGTCGAGGCGGCCACGGCGCGCTGGATCCCCTCGTACCACGAAGATCCCCGCATCGTCACGGCGTGGTAGGACGCCGGCCGGCGGCTTGCGACCCGCGTTCGCGCGTCGAGCTTCGGCGGGCACGCGCCGACCGACGGTTCCGGCCCTACCTGTCGATGACCATGGCCCCCGCCCAGTAGAACGGGTGCCGCGTGGCCGGCCGGGCCAGGATTCCCCGCATCGCGTCCCGCATCGATTCCGCCGCGTCGGGCTGGCGTGCGCCCGCGGCGAAGCGCGCGCGGCAGAACCGCGTCGTGACGTTCGGCCCCGCCGCCGGCGACGTCCAGCGATCGACGACGAGTGTCGGTGACCCGGCGACGGCAAGCGACCAGGCCGTCGCCATCAGCGCCGCGCCGTCGCCCACCGGCTGCGCGTACTCCGCGCGGCTCATCACCGTCGCCTCGGCCGGCAGATCCCAGTTCATGACCGAGGCGATCTCGACGAGGCCGGTCTCGTCGCCGGTCGCGCCGGCCCGGCTGAACGCGAGCAGCGAATAGAGCGGCGTCGCGTCGGTCAGCACGGCCGGCACGCCGAGCTGGAGCACGGCGCCGGCGGGCACGCCCTGCGCGAGCGCGTCGGCGCGGGCGCGCTCGCCGGTGTACAGGCGGCTGCGTGCCGGTCCGAACAGCGCCGCGACGTCCTGCGCGTCGCGCGGCGACGGGACCGAAGCGCCCGCGCCGGCCGGTGACGAGGCCCGCACCGGGAACAGCCTGTCCGCGTCCGCCGGCGGGATCACGGGCTGGCCGAAGGCGACGACGATGGGCCGCGATCCCGGGGCGCGCCGGGCCGGCTGGAGCGAGGCCAGCGCCGTCAGCGACGGGGCGTAGCTCACGGCCGCGTCCTCCACCAGGAAGCGCCCGCTCTCCGCCTGCAGCGCCTCGAACGGCAGCGACCACAACGCGCCGTCGGGGAGGATGACGACGCGCGTCGCGCCGGCCAGGACGCTCTCCACGGGGCCCAGCACGGCCAGCACGTCGGCGATGCGTCCCTGGCCCTGGAGGTGGCCGGCTTCGGCGGAGAGCCCGTCGAGGTCCTTTCGCGCGTAGGCGTCGAAGTAGCGCCGGAGGACGTCGGTGAAGACGCGCCGGGCCTCCTCGTCGGTCAGCGCCGGGGCGGGCTGCGCGGCGGCCGGCGACTGCCGCGCCAGGGCCGTGGCCGGTTGCAGCAGGAGGGCGGTGACGCCGAGAGCGGCGACAAGTCCCAGGCGGA